>NZ_JTEV01000019.1 GCF_000786105.1 Bdellovibrio sp. ArHS | reverse complement strand
CGAGCTAATTAAGCCGCAAGTGCGTAATCGTTGCCAATTACAAAATGGACGTTTTTAACGAGGTCCTCATCCGCCCCGGTATGCTCCTTATGCTTCAGCACCCACGTCGAAGCCAGTACGCCCCCATGTGTGAAAAACATCTTTTCATCTTACCACAAAAATTGCGGCAAAATGAAAATCGTTTATCCTTCCGATTTTGCCCCTCACATTCAATGATTAAATTTTCCGTGACGCAGTACTTTGGTCTTGCTCAAGTGGTGTCATCCTAACGAGATCTTAATGTTAGCAAGGGACAATTTACGCCAAAAGGTCGAGATATCCACCATTTATGGGTGTATTCCACAGAGTTATCCACAATCCACTGAGATTTTCGGGGCTGAAATGACACTGAAATTTAAGAATCTTAAATTTTCATGAGAGGCCTTCGTATTTCAAGAAAGCCTCTTTCGCGGTGGGTTATAATGAATTTTTAACGGAAAAGATCCGCTGCCGAAGCCGCTGTTGCAGCCAAGGAACTCACATTTGTACGGGCATCTTTTTCGGCAGGAGCCGCCGTTACAACAGCAGCTTCAACAGCCGGAGTGGCCGCCACAGGAGCTACTGGAGTCTCGATAATCGCGTTCTCTGTTTTAATATCTAAAGCCGGCTTAATCACCGAAGCTTTTTCAACACCTTCAACGGCGTTAGTGACCGGGAACAACTGAATGTTCAATTGGTAAACGCGCTCCCCTTTTTGCTTCATACGCGCAATAGAGTTGTCTTTATGAAGGGTCTTGCGCATCTGACGAAGTTTAAATTTGATCTCTTCAAATTCAGCCTTCGTCAGTGACAAGGTCAAAGTCCCGAACTCGCGCTCGGTCGGTTGATCCTGATACAAAGATTCCAATCCCAAGTACATCAACTGCGACTGAAGCTTACGAACTAACGCCACCGGAATCTCTTCCGGAGATTCAATCAAGCTGCGATTCTTCTTAAGTTCACCCGTCACTTCGTCACGACGAAGCTCGCCCGAAGCTAACAAAGTATTTAAAGCATTTTCGATTTCATCTTCAGAAGCTTTGCCGCGCAGAAGAGCTTTTAAGGCCGCCGTATCGAAGCTAACACCCTCTTGGTCGACCATGGCATAGACGATCCAAGCCACCCAGTTCGGAACCTTTTCCCAAGTCTTGCGATCGATTTCACCGGATTTCAATTTTCCAGCGACACGATGCTCGCTCAGCTTCTTAAGATACATGTTTCTTTCAGCAGGGTCGGTGGCTTGCGTGAAGTGCACAAGCAAACGGAATTCCTCTGTCTGATCTTTCATAAAGCTCAAAGCTTTACCAAACTTGCCGATCATGTCGTCGGAAAGATTTCTTTTTCCTTCGATGATCATTTTCAAATAATTAGGAGATTTGATATTCGCCGCCGCCGAGAAAACGGCATAGTTGTAGGCTCGCAAAGAACCTTTCGAGCTATGGCGTTTAAACTTATAGAAATCAGCCAAGAACTGGCGGTAGTCCATGTAATCAGAAAGCACCGGAGGATTCGCGGAAGCTGTTGAAATTTCTTTGCCTTTGTTAAACTCAGGATGATTGTTTTGCATAGAAATCGGATCTCCTTTGTACTGGAATAGTTCACCCGATTTAAATTCTCAAAACAAGCGGATTCGTGCGAAGCGCCCTCTCGTCTATCGCAAGGCATTATGCCGTTCGACGGAAGGAAATAAAAAAGGGCCCGGTAAAGGCCCTTAAGTCGTCGAATTTTAAAACCTATTTATTAGCGAACAGACAATCTTAAAGTCACGCGGTGGATGTCTAAGTCGCCGCGAGTGATAAGTACGATGCTATCAGCTCCCTGCCCGATGATTGCATTTTGCGGGATCACAGTTTGGCGAGAGTTATAACGATCGACCTGCAAAGTCTGCCCTTGGTTAAAACCGTTAATCAACACATCGATCAAAGCCGTATTGTAAACAGGCGTCGCTTCGATTTCGATTTGTTGGATGCGGTATCCACGGTAGCGTTGGGCATCGATATACTGGGAAAGATTCAAACGATCATTTCCGTACATACGACGTGAAACATAGAGCGGCACTTCAATCCCACGATCCGGACGGCCAGGCCGACCAGGACGATCGATACGATCAGGCTCTCTTAAAGAAATGCGAATAGACGCGATATCTGCGTTTCCACGAACAAGCAATTGCAGAGTGCGAATGTCTTCGCCGATTTTAGCTCTGTAGCGTGGACGAAGAAGGATAGAACCTTGCGGAGAAAATGCAGTTTCATCCACACGTCCATCGGTCAGCAAAGACACTTCAGCGCGGGGACCACTGCGGTTGATTTCAACTTCCACCGATTCCACTTCATAGCCACGGTAAGATTCGTTGATTCCGGCAAGCTGGCGCAGTTCTAAAGTTTCATTAGAAACGCGGCGACCAAGGTAAATGATCCGTTGATCCAAACGGCCACTGCCATTTCCAAAATCATCTTGTCCCGGGAAGCCAGGATAAGGCGGAGGTTCTGGGCGCGGATTTGGAATAGGTGCTGGCCCACGACCTGGAACAATATAAGCTTCGGCAATAGCCGCAGTCAGAGTGATGGCTGAAAAGGCAACTAACAAACTGGATTTAAAAGTCATTGTATCCCCCAAAGATTCAGTGATTCCCCACTGACCGCTAAAGCAACCATCGTACCAAGAACTTTGTGGTCACTTCGACACCAGATCAAAGCGTTAAAACGCATTAAAAGGACTTTGAGGCTAAAGAGCTTAGAAGGGATAAAAAAAGAGGCCACGGTTGGAGGTCCGTGGCCCCAGGAAAACTATTAATTGTAGCAAAAAACTATTTCAAGTTGTCGTCAGTCAAATCAACAAGAGGTTTAATTCTTCTCATGAAAGTGATCGCAAACTGATCTTGAGCGTAGTTACCACGCTTTCTCATTTTCAAGGCGATACGAACCTGACCCAAACCGTTGTTCGCGATCAAGCGAGCATCACCAATGTAGTTTGCATAATTCAATTTCGTATTGTTCAAAGAGATCAAATCCAACGTGTCTTCCTGATCCTTCGCAATACGAGAAAGATTGATATTCACACCCGTACCAGCTTCAGGCGCCAAAAGTGGACCAGCAAAAGCAAGAAGCTCTTGGTTCACGCCTTTTAAAGACACCATAAAACCAGATCGACCGTTCACAACTTCCCAAGAAGAAATCTTAGAAGTTTTCACCTTGTTTGAAACATTCAATCTTTGGATCGTGCTCACCGCAAATTCTTGAAGAAGCAAGAACTCAGGATTATCCGAATGAGCATTTTGCGCAGGCAAGTGGAAGTACAAATCAGCCGCAGAGTTTCTGAAAACCAAGTTGATGATCGCCGTGTTCGGAGAAGTCCCGATCTGCAATCTGACGAAAGTAGTTTCACAACCTCCGTCAAGATCCATACACTTCAAAGTTCCAGACAAAGCGCGCGCGCCTGTGGTTCTTTCATCGTTACCAGCACGCACAGACTTCACCGGCGAAGCAGAGCCACCGTTCGTGCTTGAACCCGCCACATTATAAACTTTAACGTCCGCACCTTCTTGAATTTTCAAAGTGACAACCGCGTCACCCGAAAGACCATCCACAGACATTTTTGCTGACAAAACAGAAGCTGCCGCAGCTAAATTCGCGCGACGAGATTCAGCGCCCACTTTTTCGTTGCGCGCTCGTAGGAAAGTCAAAAGATCATCGGTTGAAGATGATGTATAAACCAAACCATCTTCAGTCACGGCACCCGTCATGCGTTTAGATAAAGCATCATTCGTCGCATTGGCTGCATCGTTGGTGCGATAGTCTGAGGGCAAACGGTTGGTGCCCGGCGCTGGCGCTGGAAGAGTGCTCACCACTGGCGGAGTTTGCTTAGGCAGCTCCGTTGTTGGCGGAGGAGGAACTGGAGTTGATGGCTTAGCCGGAGGCGTTGTTTTAGGTGGCGTTGCCTTCGGAGGATTCGCTTTAGGTGGATTTGTTTTGCTATCCGGAATCGGCTCTGGAAGAGGTGGCAAAGTATCATTCGGATTGCTTGGATCAGGCAAGTCGCCTTGGCCATTAGTGTTTGATGTTTCAGACTCTGCGCCCGTCTTTTGTGCAGTCTGCTGCTCCGTCGGCGGAGCAAGAACGTCTTTCTTCTTACCGCAAGCAGTAAGACTTAATGATGCAAGCAGAGCCGCAGTAATCACAGCGTGCTTATGAAGCATAGGTAACATGAAAAACCTCCAAGTATTCAGTCGCTGGACCAATAAGCAAGCCTTGGGCCAGTTTTCGTCACCCCCCATTAGGCCTTGTATTGCAATAGGGTTACGTTTTAGACTCTGCTTTGGAAGGAATTTCATGCCTGTACAACAATTCGGCGAGCTCGTGGGCGACCCTCAAAAACTGACAAGACATATTATTAAGGTCATACTTGGCTCATTCATTTTAGCCATTCTGGCGATGTACTTCTTCGATCAAAGCCTCTCTTTGTACTTCGCAGATGCCGGAGTCAGAGACGCACTAAGAAATCCCGCAAGAGAACTCACCGATGTGGCGCTTTCTGAATACTGGTTCGTCTTAGCCTTGGCAACTTGGGCCTTTGCCGCCTGGGTGGCTCCGCGGATTTCTGCTTTCCGCACACACACGAACAAAATAGATTTTTTCCGTCGCTGGGGTTTGAACTTCTTTGTGGCCTTGATCGTCTGTGGAGTGATCACTCACATCATCAAATTCACGGTAGGCAGACAGCGCCCTCACAAAACACCCGATTTTGATCCTTTTGTTTTCACACCCATGACCACACACTGGCACTGGCATTCTTTTTCTTCCGGTCATTCTCAGGTGATATTCACCGTGGCAACCATGTTAAGCGTGGCCTTTCCAAAGATGCGCTGGTTCTGGATTCCTATGGCGATGCTAATTTGCCTGACTCGCGTGGTGGTTCACGATCATTTCTTAAGTGATACAATCTTTGGAGCATGCGTGGGTTATGTCGGAACTTTGCTGGCTATGTCCCTGATGCGCGCAAAAACGACGAATGGTCTTTACTAATTCGCCCTACGTTAGTTTTGCTCAGAGAGAAATTCGACTAAATATTGGGACTCTTTTAAGGCCTTCATAATCGCCTTGTAATCACTGATATATCTTTCAACCAACGACCAGAATCTTTCGGAATGATTCATGTGTTGTAAGTGCGCCAGTTCATGGACGATCACATAGTCGATAATCTCGGGCTTAAAGACAATCAGGCGCCAGTTCAAATTGATGATTTTTCTTGAAGAGCAGCTTCCCCAACGAGTTCTTTGCTCGCGAAATTTTACCTGGGCGGGATGTAAATTCATTTGCTCGGCCCAGTATTTGATTCTTTCAGAAAGCAACTGCACGGCTTCGCGCTTATAAAAGTGTCTGATTTCTTTTAAGGCGGTGGGATGTTCTTCGATCAAAGAGTTCGCGCTCCAGTCATTTCTGGGAATATGCAAAAGCAAATGATCCTCTGTCACTGACACAAAAGGCTTTTTGTTAAGCGTAATGACGACCTTCAGCTTTCGTTCTTTACCCATGAAAGGAAAGTTTTCGTAAGCCTTGATCCTTTTTTCGGGGAATTTTTCTGCGATTTCAGAGAACTTTTCAAAGTTCTTTTCGATCCAGTCCTTTTTCGCCATCAAAAAATCCGTGATCACCTTCTGCGACGTGCTTTTGGAGGCGACCACCTTGATGGGCTTATTGGGATAGAGATAAATAGAAACCGAGCGCCGAAAGCTGCGCCGATGCACTTCAACAGACCATTTAACGAACAGAAAAGTTTCTTTATCGCTCATCCAGTCAGAGAATGACTTAACCCCAAAAAACTGGCAAGAAAAAGGTACCTGCTTCCCTTTGTGAACAAAGGGAAGCAGGTACCTTTGGGAGCAAAATGGATAAAACCTCTTCTTTTTATAGTTTAGATCCTGAAAAGGTTCTGCAAGCCGCAGAAAATGCCGGCTTTTATCCAACTGGCGAGTTTACACAGCTCAATTCCTATGAAAATCGTGTTTTTGACATCAAACTTGAAGAGCCCGCCGAAGCAAACACAACGACAAAAAACGTGATCGCCAAGTTCTATCGCCCCAACCGCTGGAGCAAAGAGGCTATTTTAGAGGAGCATGAATTTCTTCTTTCCTTAAAAAATGAAGGCATTCCTGCTGTGGCTCCACTGTTTCAAGGCCATGATAGCACTGTTTCAGAAGTGGATGGCATGTACGTGGCATTCTTTCCCAAAGTGCTGGGACGAATGCCGCAAGAGTTTCTTGAGGGTGAACTAAAAAAAGTTGGTCGCCTGATGGCGCAAGTTCATAACATAGGCGCAAAAAAGAAGGCCCTGCACCGCCCGACTCTGGACACAAGCTATTATGGCGGATGGGACACCATCGACTTTTTGCAAGACTGGATCACCCCCGAAGTACGTGATCGATATCTGAATGCAGCGGAAGACATTCTTTATGCTATTGACGATACTTTCAACCCGTCTGAATTCATTCGCATCCATGGCGATTGTCACAAGGGGAATCTACTTAACAATGGAAAAGAATTTTTCCTGGTGGATTTTGATGATTTTGTTAATGGCCCGGTAATTCAGGATTTCTGGATGCTGCTTTCTGGAGACGCAGACTCTTTGGATCAGGAAAAATATCAAATCATCGAAGGCTACGAAGAGCTGCGCGAGTTTCCTGAACATCAATGGTCGTGGGTTCCCCTTTTGCGCGGATTAAGAATCATCTCTTATGCAGGGTGGATTGCCAAACGCTGGGAAGACCCCAGCTTTCCGCGCCTATTTCCAGAGTTCAACACCTATAGATATTGGGCCGAAGAGGTCGAAGCCCTCGAAAAAATCGCCTGGCAAATTCAAGGATGAGCCAAAAACCACTGAGTGATTAGCTCTGGTGCTTGATCTAACCACTGGTGTCGTGCCGAAGGATCGACGAAATACTCGGCTTCGATGTCTTGATTTTTCAACTGCTCGTAATATGAATACATCGTCTTCACCGGAACGACGGTGTACTGTTCACCATGCAAAAACAGAGTTGACGGTTTTCGAAAGAATTTGTCAAAAGCGTCTCGCTTCATATCGGTTATTACCACCAGCCGCGTAAAACTCCCTACCAACTAAAGTTATCCACAGCTCTTCTGTGCATAACTCTGGTGAAGCTGCATTTTTCTTCATCAATTTTCCTCTCTTATTCTTCGGCGGAAAATATTCCTACATCTAGTGTCCATATTGCGTTGATCTTAAATTTTCTTAAATTATGTATTTGTAAAATTCATATATTTTATTTTATTATCATTTTTAATGAGTTTGCTCAGCCCTTCCCTTGAAGCTTTCTGGGCCGTCGTCCAAAAGGGCACGGTCCTGGAAGCGGCTAAAATGGTGAATCTCACGCAGACAGGCGTGACCCAAAGAATCCGGAGCTTGGAAAAGCAACTGGGGGTCACACTATTCACCAGATCTAGAAAGGGCATGCGCCTGACGAACGAAGGGGAATCTCTTCTTCGCTATGTCAAAGCCGCGCGCGATCTTGAAGGCGAAACACTTTCAAGCATCGGCGGAAAAAAACAGAATACGTATTTCGAGGTTTGTATAAGTGGACCTTCCACGCTGATGCGCTCACGCATGATTCCTAGAGCTGCAGCAGTGATGAAAAAATATCCGAACTTGAGAGTTCGTTTTGATATTACCGACACGGACAACATTATTGGGAAACTAAAAACAGGCTTTACCCAGATTGGCGCCCTTCCCGTAAACCAGGTGGGTTTAGAGCTTGATTCCAAAATAGTGATGCCAGAACGCTATTACCTTGTTGGGCCTTCAGCGTGGAAGAAAAGACGAATCGAAGATATCGTGACGAACGAAACGATCATTGATTTCGATCCGCAAAATAGTAGGACTTTAGATCTTCTGAAGAAATACAAAATCACCAAATTTTCGAAACACCGCCACTTCGCCAATAACATCGACGCGTTGACCTCGCTGATCATTGACGGGGCTGGCTACTCTGCATTGACCGAAGAGTTCGCACGGCCGTTTATTAAAGAAGGTTCACTGACTTATCTAAAACAGGACATGTTCCTGGATTCACCTCTAACTCTAGCCTGGTATCCGCGAAGCGAAATGCCGCCTTACTTCAAAGCCTTGATTGATGCGTTCACAAAAAGATCTTAATGGCGATCGTCAGTTCCATTTTGCAACTGACAGAATCAGCCTCAAATAGCTTTACGCAAACTTAAAAAGTATTTCGTTTACTTTTTAGGAAATATCTTAGATATTGGAAATCACTCTAATGAAAGGAGGCCATCATGATTATTATGATGTTGAATAATAAAAATCTTAGCGAATCCACTATGCAAGGACACGACGTGGCCTCCGATATCCAATTCTAAGAGACCAAGTTCTGTTCTAATCCACGATAAAATCGAACTTACAAACCCAGGATATAGATTTGTGCACCCGCATATTTATTCTTGGCTCAACTCAAAACAATTTTAACGTTTTTCACGACGATTTTCGTCTGAGAAGCACTATTTCGACTCTTGCACAAGTGTAGATCAGCGGCCTTTTGATCAGCGCTTTTGCAAGCATTATCAATCCTGAGGAGGAAGCTATGAACGCGTTATTGCGTAAAAAGAAAGAATGGGAATTCGAAAACGAGCGCTATTTATTGAGGCTCGTTTCTACCTCTGCGGATGTGACTGTTGAAAGCGTAAAAAGGGCCGGTCTGATAACAAGCTTCCTCGCTTACCTAGTGTACAAGACACTGGGGATGATGCTTGCAATAGCTTCAGCTATTTTCAGAGGACCGCAACTTGTGCGCCAACTCTCTCCACAACATGCTTTCGAGCCTGTGGAGGCAACGTCTCATCTGCTTGAGTCCCAAATAAAGAATCCATATTTCTGGAGGTAATTCTTTTGAGGGGACCCGAAGGGTCCCCTGTTTTGGTTTATTTTCCGCGAGTCCCGAGATCTTGAACCTTTTGAAGAAATTTTTTAATTTCTTCGGGCCTTCTATTTTTTACGTTATCAAACTGTGTGACACCCACGGGTTTGATCCCACAAAACTCCATCACTGCGGTTTTCATCATTCGGATAGCGGGATCACGATTGACGATCCAGTTGTACCACCAGGGGGCGTCTGTCGTAAAAATGATCCGACCTGTTCGCCCTTTTAACAGACGATCCCAGAAAGGATCGTTTTTGTGATACTTAAAAGCAAACCCCGGCAGAAATGTGCGATCCAAAAATCCTTTTAGTAAGGCTGGAATCGTGCCCCACCACATTGGGAATGTGATGACGATGTGCTCTGCCCATAAAATATCTTTTTGCGCCTGCAAAAGATCCGGTTCTAGCTCTTGAATCTTTAAATAGCCTTTATGCAAAATTGGATCGAACTGAAGGTCGGCAATATTCATTAATTTAACGTCGAAACCCGCCGCTTTCGCCGCCGCTTCATATACCCGCGCAAACTCGCTGCCCAGAGCCTCTTTGTTGGGATGTCCATTAATGACCAGAATTTTCTTCATAGGATTTCCACCTCTTTATGTTACCAATGTTAACATAAATGTGACCATTGTAAACATACTGTAAGAATGCTAGACTTTTTTCATGGCAAAAACGTATCATCACGGCGATTTGAAATCAGCGGCGATTAAAAAGGCTGTTGAAATTATTCAAAAAAAAGGCGAAGTCGATTTCACGTTACGAGAGATCGCGCAGGGTCTTAAAGTGAGTCACACGGCTGTCTATCGCCACTTTATCTCAAAGCAAGACCTTCTTTCGCACATCGCTGAAGAAGGTTTTCGTGCTTTCAGCTCGCAAATGCGGATCGAAATTCCGAAAGCGAAAACCATCCGCCAAAAACTTCGCATGGCCGGAAAAACCTATATCGAATTTGCCCTTGAAAATCCGGGTCACTATAGAAGTATGTTTCATCAAGAGCTTCGCTGCGCCTCTGAACAGCGCCACGAACTGGAAGTCGCGGGGGACGAGGCTTTTGCTAGTTTGATGGATTTGATTTCCGAGGGCATGAAGGCGCAGATTTTTAAAAAGGATGACCCACGAACCATGGGGCGCTTTGTCTGGTCGTCTATCCACGGATTTTCTATTCTTTTGCTGGACGGGCAGTTTGCAACCCTGCAAAACAAGCTCACGCTTCACGAGGGCATCGAACATCACCTGGATATGATCGAACGCGCCCTTTTAAAGTGAGATCCTATTTCTTTTTCTTCGCGTGCTCGTAAAGCGGCATCACCTTGGGAAGAAGCGCTGTGATTTTTTTAATGCGCGTTTCATCCGCAGGATGCGTGCTAAGAATTTCCGGAGGTTTTCCTCCCCCTTGGGCTGCCATTTTCTGCCAAAGATTGACCGCCTCTTGAGGATTGTATCCGGCTCGAGCCATCAACTCTAGTCCCATATCATCAGCTTCAGTTTCTTGCCCACGCCCATAGGGAAGTAAAATCCCCAATGTCACCGCTTGATCGGCATAGCCAACATAGGAAGGGTCCACTTTGCCAGTAGCAAGGACGATTTGCGCAACCCCGCTTTTGATAAGCTCTTGAGACATTCGTTCGCGACTGTGTTCGCGCAAAGCATGTGCAATTTCATGCCCCATAATAGCTGCAATTTCGCTGTCGGTCAGTTGCAGCTTGTCGATGATGGCAGAGTAGAACATGATTTTACCGCCAGGCATACAGAAGGCATTGAGCTCTTCCGACGTAATTACATGAACTTCCCAGTCCCACTTTTCCGCATCAGAGCGATAGACGGAGGTTTGAGGAATCAGCCGCTTGGCGATCGCTTGAACTCGTTGAACCTGGGAAGAGTTTTTATCCAGTGCCCCTTTTTTCTGAGCTTCGGCCTTCATCTGACTATACGTCTGCGCGGCCATGTCGTTAATGTCACTCATCGGCAAAAGAAGCTGCTTACGGCTGACGCCGATTTCGCCTTCTTTTGTGGAGGTTGCACAAGAAGCTACAAAAAACATCAGGGATAGAATTGCAAATAGTCTCATGGAACCAAACTATCACATCGGGAACGTCGTCGGAAGAAAACCGCTTTGAATTTGTCTCGACGCAGATCGCACCGGCCAGGCGGAACGACACAGCAATTCCTTGCTCGCTTTCACTTAGAGTAAAAAATCGACCGAAGATCTGGATAAACCCAGGGTTCGCAAGCGTGACCCTGGTTGTCATGCTGCTTTTTCTGCGAAAAGGCCGCACATTCGGGTTATTTCCTTTGAATGAGTTTAAACTTCATTCTATATTTTCAAGGCTTTAGACATCCTAAAACTGGAAAAAGGACCGACTATGAATAAGATCAAAGTTGCTAATCCCGTCGTTGAACTCGATGGCGATGAAATGACAAGAATCATCTGGAAGTTCATCAAAGAAAAATTGATCCTTCCTTACCTAGATATCGACATCAAGTATTACGACTTGGGCATGGAGCATCGTGATGCTACGAACGACCAAGTGACTGTGGACGCCGCAGAGGCGATCAAAAAATACAACGTCGGTATCAAGTGCGCGACCATCACTCCAGACGAAGCTCGCGTAAAAGAATTCAACTTGAAACAAATGTGGAAATCACCGAACGGCACTATCCGTAATATCTTGGATGGAACTGTTTTCCGCGAACCGATCATCTGCAAAAACGTGCCTCGCCTGGTTCCTAACTGGACAGCACCAATCTGCATCGGTCGTCACGCATTCGGTGACCAATACCGTGCGACTGATTTCGTAACTAAAGGCAAAGGTAAGCTGACTGTGACTTTCCAACCTGAAAATGGTGGCGAAACGATCACTCACGAAGTTTACAACTTCAAAGGTGATGGTGTTGCCTTGACCATGTACAACACGGATGAGTCTATCACTGGCTTTGCGCGCTCTTGCTTCAACATGGCTTTGCAAAAGAAATGGCCTTTGTACCTTTCTACCAAGAACACTATTTTGAAAAAGTACGATGGTCGCTTCAAAGACATCTTTGAAAATATCTACCAAACTGAGTTTAAAGCGAAGTTCGATGCTGCGGGCATCACTTATGAGCACCGTTTGATCGACGACATGGTGGCTTCGGCTTTGAAATGGAATGGTAATTTCGTATGGGCTTGTAAGAACTACGACGGCGACGTTCAATCTGACACTGTTGCGCAGGGTTTCGGTTCTTTGGGTCTTATGACTTCAGTTCTTGTGACTCCAGACGGAAAAACAATGGAATCTGAAGCTGCTCACGGAACAGTGACTCGTCACTACCGTCAACACCAACAAGGTAAACCGACTTCGACAAATCCCATCGCTTCTATCTTTGCTTGGACTCGTGGTCTTGAGCATCGTGGAAACTTGGATGGCAACACCGAGCTTGTGAAGTTCGCGCAAACTTTGGAAAAAGTGTGCGTGGAAACTGTTGAAGCTGGTTTCATGACAAAAGACTTGGCTGTTTGTATCTACGGCGACAAAGTTCCTGCTGATAAATACATGAACACTGAGCCGTTCCTTGAAAAGCTTGATTCAAATTTGAAAAAAGCTCTTTCAATGTAATTGGATTTTAAAATCTGATTCTGCAAAGCCCTCGTACTAACGAGGGCTTTTTTATTTGGCTTTTGCGATCTCTAAGATCTCCACCAGTTTATGCAGCTTTTTACGTCGCGCATGAGCCAGCGGCGTGATTCCATCGACGTCTGAGATATTCGGATCAGCACCCGCCTCAAGTAAAATTCGCACGACCTCCTGATAGCGAACACTTCCGTCCCCTAGGACCACCGCCTCCATCAACGCCGTCCATCCCAACTGATTGCGATGGTCTAGATCAATCTTCGTTTGCACAAGCTCGCGCACAACTTCGACATGGCCTTTTTCTGCGGCGGGAATTAGCGGAGTCGCGCCATGACGATCTAGCACTTTAAAGTCAGGTTTTGCCTTCAACATCATTCGCAACAACTGCAATCGCCCATCAGATCCGGCCCGCAAAAGAGGCGTTTCATGTTTTGCATCCTGAGCATTCACATCCGCCCCTGCGGAAATTAGAAGCCAGGCAATTTCAACATCATTATTTTCCGTGGCAATAAGCAGAGGTGTTCTTCTCTGCGAATCGGTAACCTCCAAATTCACTCGTTTGCGAAGGGCTTCTTTGACACCATCAATGTCGTGTCTTTTGACGACCTCTAACAGGGAAATAGGCTGGGGAAATGCTTCCATAGAACCTCCCTTCACATCATTTAGAACGTCCTCTTATTATAAACCCGCAAGTGCATGTCCCGAACTGATTGATGACAAATGTTTTTTGGCACTGGCGTAGTCGCCGCTGTTTCAGAGCTTTATAATGAAATAAAAAAGGAGTTGTTATGAGGCTCGTAGCAGTTCTGATACTTTCCCTGTGTGTTTTTGCCGAAGCCAAACCACTGCCCACGGCTCGATTTGTGGATCTGACCCGCTACCAAGGGTTATGGCACGAAATCGCCTCGATACCTCAATTTTTTCAAAGAAAATGCGTGAAAGATACAACTGCGGAATACACCTTATTGTCCGGCGAGGAGGTACGAGTTCTCAACTCTTGCATGACAGAAAAAGGCGAAAAGATTTCTTCTGAAGGGCGGGCCAAAGTGATCGACACGAATACAAATGCGAAGCTGAACGTGACCTTTGCAAATATCGCCGGAAAATATTTTTATCTTTTGGGTGGAAAGTATTGGGTGCTCCATCTAGACAACAACTATCAAATCGCTGTCATTGGCCACCCGACACGGGACTACGGCTGGATTCTTTCCAGGAATTCTTCCATTTCAGAAAGCACCTTGAAGGACCTGGCCGACTTTTTAGAAATAAGAGGCTACGACACCTGCAAGTTTCTGACGACACCTCAGGATGGTGGCATGAGCGAAAAGAAAAAACTGTGCGAGTTATAAAAAGCCCCTTCATCGCGGGGCCTCTTCTTCACCTTAGGTCGGCGTCCGTTATTTAACCCGAACTTTCATTTTATATTTGGCATGCGAAGTACAAGTGGACTCCATCGCAACTGTCGAACATTGCATTTTCCCGCAGTTCAATGAAAGCACCTGATTGTCTTTATTAAGCTCTTTAATTTCTTTTTTCCAATCGGCACAAGCTACTTTCCAGTTTGCGCGTGCCTCTTTAAGCAACGGAGCCGCATCACCTTCGATCTCGTCTTCGCCATTAACGATTTCAAACTCATTGTCCGTCTTTTTCCCTTTTTTAATCTCGATCGTCGTATCGCCATCCGCCGGAATATCTTTCACCCCCACGGATTGAGCAAAAGCAAAAAATGGAAACAGCACCACCAAAATCAAAATCTTCTTCATAACAAAACTCCTTAAACCAATTCATCCTACCCGAACCCCGAGAACCGACAACAAGTATTGACACGTCATGACTAAACACTAGATTTTTTGGGTCATGATCTCGAAACAAAGCCCTGTCGAGGGCAAAGCACCGAGGGCCAGAAGCCCGTGTCGATTAGCATGGATATTTCCCTAATTTTCTCTCTATGGCACGACGAGTTATCGAATGTAATGAACCAGTCTGTGAGTTACACCTGCCCATGGCCGGGTCCCATACAATAGCTCTCTTGACGAATCCCGCTAGGTCCGGAAGGAAGCAACGGTACTCGAGGGACTATGTGATATGGGGTGCTCGGCCGCTTTTGTTTTTGCAAAAGTTTTCTTGAGGGGTGTGTTTTGTCTTATCAGGTGATTGCACGCAAATGGCGTCCACAATCTTTCACTGACGTTGTCGGGCAAAATCATATTACCCAAACTCTGACCAATGCACTCAATAACGGACGCCTTCCTCATGCCCTTTTGTTCACGGGCCCTCGTGGGACAGGCAAAACCTCTTCAGCGCGTATCTTGGCGAAAGCTTTGCGTTGCCCGAACGCCGTGGGTTTTGTTCCTTGTAACGACTGCGACTCTTGTAATGAAATTGCCTCTGGCTCTAGCGTCGACGTTATGGAAATTGACGGAGCCTCGAACAACGGTGTCGATGCGATCCGTGAACTGCGCGACACTGTGGCCTTCATGCCCTCCAGTGGAAAATTCAAAATTTACATTATCGACGAAGTGCACATGCTTTCAACCAGTGCCTTCAATGCCCTTCTAAAAACTTTAGAAGAGCCGCCGCCTCATGTGATCTTCATTATGGCGACAACCGAAGTGCACAAAATCCCGCAAACGATTTTGTCGCGCTGTCAGCGCTTTGATTTTAGACGAATCAGCACTCGTCAGATCACCGAAAGACTGAAAATGATCTGTGACGCTGACGGGGTTCAGGCCGAAGAGGAAGCTCTGTGGGTTATCGCCCGTCAGGGTGATGGCTCCATGCGTGATTCGCAAAGTTTGCTCGATCAGGTGATCACATTTGCAAACGGCCCTTTGAGTCGCGCTAATGTTGTCGAGATTCTGGGACTCACGGACCGAACGCTGCTGTTTGAAACCGTGAATGCTTTGATTGATCGAAACTCTCAAGCCATCTTAAAAGTTCTTGAGAAAATTTCCGCCGCGGGATTTGAACCCCATTTGTTCTCTCAGGATTTGCTGGAAACCATTCGCAACTTGCTTTTGGTGAAAGTGTCACAAGCACAAGCCGCGCAAATGCTGGAAATGCCAGAATCTGAAATTCAAGCCCTCAGCGAAATGTCACAAAGACTTTCTGAAGAAGATATTCACATGCTCTTCGACATGGCGTTAAAAGGCGGCAATGACATTCCCCGCGCGCAAGATCCAAGAATTGTTTTAGAGGTCACATTGCTACGAATGGCGTCGGCGCCGAAGTTGGTGGACCTTAAAACTCTGTTGCAAAATGGCGTACCCACTTCTCACAGCGCAGGTGGGGCCAGGCCCTACTCTCCGCCGGTAGCTCCTCACAACAAAGGTCATGATCGTTTAACAGAAGCGCAAAAAGTTGCGGAGGTCCCCAAGGGCCTTGACGCCATGAAGGCCGCTTTGGAAAAAGCCAAAACGACGCACACCAAAACAGAAACAGCGGCAAAACCTGCAGCTCCAGCCGTAAAAAGTGCAGAACCCGCCAAGAAAATGGCTGCGGGGAACACTCCTGCGGATAAATGGGTCGACTTTGTCGAATTACTCCGCCAGGACGACGCTTTGTTTGCGGCAAAAGTGGAAAATCTTCTTTTTGCCAAGGAAGAGGGAAAACTTTTAACTCTTGGTGTCCCCCCCAAGCTTGTGTTCTTGAAAGAGCAAATGGCCGACACTCAGGTGCGTAAAAAACTGCAAGGATTTATTGATTCATACTGGGGTGCTGGGTATTCTTTTGAAGTTATTATGGGTCGCGATCAAGTTGGTGAATCCGCTTCTTCTTTGCAGCAAAAAAAGCAGCAAATGGCCGAAGAGGATCTTCGCACTAAAATCGCAGAAAATCCGATGGTCAAAGCCGCCCAGGATGTTTTCAAAGGGCAGATTAAATCCATCGTAGACACGAAGCGCGACGGCGCAGGGAGATAGTATGAAAGGCATGCCAGGCGGAATGGCTCAGCTCATGAAGCAAGCCAATCAAATGCAAATGAAAATGAAAAAAGCCCAAGAAGAGCTTGCGAAAAAAGAATACGAAGCAACTTCTGGCGGCGGCGCAGTTAAAGTAAAAGTTAACGGCGATCACTTGATCACCGCTTTGACGATCGATGCTGAAGTTCTTAAAGCCGGCGACGTCGAAATGCTTCAAGACATGATCTTGTCTGCAACCAACGAAGCCATCAAAACCGCTAAAGACACTTCCTCCAAAGAGATGGAAAAAATCACTGGCGGTCTCAATATCCCAGGAATGTTCTAATCAGCAATAAAGCTGGAGTTGCTCTTGCTACACATAGGTGCTTTAGAAAAATTAGTCCACGAATTGAGCCGTCTTCCCGGTATCGGGCCCAAGACTGCTCAGCGTTTGGCTTATTTTATTTTAAAGACCAACAATGACTTCCCTGAGCGTTTAAGCGAGGCCCTTCTTCGCATCAAAGCCGAAGTTCACGAATGTCCTCGCTGTTTCAATTATACAGACGCAGACCTTTGCCGTTTTTGTGAAGATCCACATCGCTCGGACGAATCGATCTGTGTTGTTGAAGAGCCCGCTGATATCATCCGTATTGAATCCTCAGGTGCCTTCCGCGGTCGCTACCACGTTTTGCATGGTGCGATTTCTCCGCTCGAGGGCATCGGGCCTCAAGATTTGAAAATCAAAGAGCTGGTCGAACGAGTCGACGCCGGCCTTCATGGTCAAGGTCCGGCAATTAAGGAAATCATTCTCGCTTTGGATGCCGATCTTGAGGGCGATACCACTATTTTGTACCTGGCTAAGCATCTTCAGGGTAAAGGCTTGAAACTTTCTCGCATTGCCCATGGAGTTCCTATTGGCAGCGACATCGATTTCATAGATGATAGAACTATGGGTCGTGCCCTGCAAAATAGAGTGGAGCTGTAATGTCCTTTATTAACTACAATGCCAAAGAAATTCACTGCAAGGTTGTCTATTACGGTCCTTCATTGGGCGGTAAAACGACAAATATTCAGTGGGTTTACCAAAAAACGGCCGAGGATCAAAAATCCAAGCTGGTGGCATTGAACACGGACATTGAGCGCACCTTGTTCTTCGACTTTTTGCCTTTGAATGTCGGCGATATTCGTGGATTTAAGACACGTTTTCACCTTTATACGGTTCCGGGCCAGGTTGTTTATGATGCCTCCCGCAAGCTCATTTTGAAGGGCCTCGATGGCGTTATTTTCGTTGCTGACTCACAAATCGAGCGCATGGACGAAAATCTGGAATCTCTTCGTAATTTAGAGAGAAACTTGGAACAACAAGGTTACGATATTAAAGAAATCCCTTTGATCATGCAGTATAACAAGCGTGATCTTCCCAACGTGGCCTCATTGGCCGAATTAAGAAGTGCTTTGAATCCTTATAACGCCCCTGAAATCGAAGGCTGTGCATCTGAAGGAAAAGGCGTTTTCGAGTCTTTAAAGACGGTTTCTAAGTCTATTATCAATGTTCTTAAAGGCGGAACGACCTTGTAATTACGCCGCCTCAGGCTGGCCCCCTTGCCCCGAGCTTCGTCCCCGGAATCTCTTTGTTTTGATCTGAATTTACATCTGAATTTTATGATCTTTTCCCAATCAGGTTACGAGTTATTTGGGCTGGTCAAAAGGGTTGGTTAGCGCTATATGAGGCCTGTTGGTTTTTAATTGGGTTAGAATAGGCCCGAGGTTTTTATGTCTTATGATATTGCGGCTGATATTCAGCGTTTAAAAAAAGAAAAAAATGCTGTCATTTTGGCTCACTACTATGAAGATGGAGATATTCAAGACGTCGCCGATTACGTCGGTGACAGCTTTTATCTGGCAAAAATGGGGCAGCAGGTTCAGCAGGATGTGATTCTTCTGGCCGGCGTTGTCTTCATGGCTGAAAGTGTGAAGATTTTAAATCCGACAAAGACGGTTCTTGTTCCTGATATGGAGGCAAGCTGTTCTCTTGTCAAAGGCGCCCCTTACGATCAGTACCTGGCTTGGCGTCGTCAGCACTCCGATGGTGTCGCGGTGACTTACATCAACTCTTCTGCCGAAGTTAAATCTATTTCGGATGTCATCATTACTTCTTCCAATGCCCAGCAGATTGTAGAGTCGATCCCCAAAGACCGTAAGATTCTTTTCGGACCAGATCAGCACTTGGGTCGTTGGTTGTCTAAAAAACTAAATCGCCCCTTTGAATACTGGAATGGTTCTTGTGAAGTGCATGTTCTTTTCAATGCGAAAAGATTGGTCGAACTGATTGCGCAACATCCAGACGCGGTGGTGATCGCGCATCCTGAGTGTGATGAATCCGTTTTGCAATACGCTTCCGTAATTGGTTCGACGTCTCGTCTACTTGAAGAGGTTGAAAAAAATCCCGCTAAGAAATTCATCGTCGCGACGGAAACTGGAATCTTCCACCAGATGCAGAAGAAGCGTCCCGATGTCGAGTTGATTCAAGCCCCCGTGATGGATTCAGGTTGCTCTTGCAACAACTGCCCTTACATGAAGATGAATTCAATGCAAAAGATCAAACAAGCTCTTGAAACATTCAAACCACAAATTCAGATGAGTGAAGAGCTGCGCCTAAAAGCTAAAACATCTTTAGATCGCATGATGGATATCACTAGCGGCAAAGAAGTTTCTTGGCCCAAAGAATTTACAATTTAATTTTTTTCTAGGGGACTCACAGCATGACACTTTCCCAAAGCGTTATCGAGTCCCTGAAGAAACACCTTCCCTGCCCGCAGCTTGAAGTTCTGATGGCTTCGGCGTGGGGCAGTCAAAACGCTTCTCACCGCACTTTGATTCGTGATGAACTTGCTAAGATCCTTAATGGCCGCGATCTTTATACGTCTGTGTCTCATTGCACTGATGTCGGTATCGCCGTCATTGCCCCCGCCCCGATTGGCATCGATGTCGAGATTAAGGACCGCGTGACAGCGCCTGTGATGGCACGTGTTTCCCGACCAGAGGAAATGCAAGCAGCCCCCAGCCTTTCTTCTTTATGGTGCGCCAAGGAAGCCGCCTTCAAAGCGCTTCGGCCCTATGATCAGCCCTCGGTCCTTTCAAAAATTTCTATAGGGGACTGGCAAAATATTGATTCCCAGTTTGAGACATACCGACTTCTGAATGCTTCCGAGTTCAATTCTCCCTCTGAAAACAGGGGTGTAACCATTCACTCTTCAGCGCACACCTTCAGCTTTTTTATCTTTTACACTTAACTTTGGTCTGGTCCTGCCGAAGAGTTTATTAATGATGTTAATGGACTCGTTTGAAGGCAGGTAATCATGGGAAGTGTAAAATACAATCGCAGAGTGGCTCCAAGGAAAGAGGTCTCTCCCATTCATATTTCTTATCTAACATCACTGGACGATTTCGCAAAGATCGCAAAAAATTGCGAGATCGTGGAAGCTTCTTCAACAGGACTTCTTTTGTTAATCAAACGTGAAGATTTGATTCCAATGGCACTTCGTAAAAATCTGACGTTAGATGTGTTAATTGGCGATCGAGTTTTCATGCATCTTGAAGAGATGAACTTGGAAATTTCTGGGGTGATCACCCGCACGCAGCTTTTAGGCAAAAAAGGCTTCTATGTGGCTGTGGATTACAGTGAAGAGGCCCCCGAGTACTGGCGAGAGTGCCTGATGGATTTGCTTCCCAAACCAGGTGAATTGGACTAATCGCATTTCGTTTTAAATTCTTTCGTTAATAAAAAAGCCTGCGCTAAAAACGCAGGCTTTTTTATTTCGGCAACCACCCCAGTGCACAACCTTCTGAAATGAGGCTCGGAAAATCTAAAAATACCGGTCTAAAATAAAAAGTCCCCTGGCACCTTTTTATAAGTCGGTGAAAGGGGGCAGGCCTATTTCAGAGACTAGCGCTACAGAATAGTGTGGCGGCAGGAACCAACTGATGGCTTCGGCGATGCCTTGGTGTTCTTTGGTTGGTGGGTTGCCCAAGGATTCTAATGAAAACGCCAGATCGTAGTGTTTACGGTCTGTGCTCATCACGAGAATACGCGGACGAAGAACAGCTTGATCGCGGAAGAAGTCCTTCAGGATATTGCGCACATATTGCGGAAGATATTGAGGGCTTGGCGGCCCGGCGTGCAGCTTTTGACCTGTCGGCATTTCCATGGTCCCCACCGGGGATTCGTTCGCGGGTTGATAGAACAGCCCTGTTTCTTTGAAGTTCCACAACATGCCGTAAGTGAAAACATAGTCTGGATAGCTTTTACGAGGGTTCACGGCGATACCAACACCCTTCATTGCCGACCATTGCATGACTTTGTTGGCATTTTCGGTGGCGTCTTCGCCGGTTTCGACCAAAAGATACGGCCAGCCATCGGGACCTTTTTGCGGAACCTCATGCAGAAGTTTGACGTTTCCTTGAGTGATTGCCATGAAAAAATCGATTTCCCACTTATGATCACGCTGCTCATCGGGGACGTTTACCAACTCAAGAAGATTCATGTTTAACTCCTGCATCCTGCCCAAAATAAAAAAGGCCGGGTGAACCAGCCTTTTTTATGACCATTTTATGTAGGGGTCAAGACAAGGACCGTCGGATTAGTATTCCTCGACGATCACGATCGTTCTGTAGCCGCGCTCGTATCTAACTTGGCCGTATTTATCCAATAAAGGACGACCGCTGCTCGTTTCCAATACAGGAACCTGGCCCTTATCAGCTGCCAAAACGGCGGAATAGATCGTGTAGATGTAATCCTTATGAACACGCACACAGCCTGAAGAGGCGCGTTTGCCTAGCATGGCTTCTCCAGCCGCTTCTCCGCCAGATAGATCTGGTGGCACCTGGTGAACCGCTAAACCACGTTTTTCATTGAAAAACATCGCATAGGGCATCCGGAACTTACTTTCGCCAGAACGGTAGTTTGCGTTCTCAACGCGTTTGACAGTGTAAAAGCCGCGAGTCGTGTGGCGCCAGTGAGACTCTGTAGAGCCCTTAAAAATCTTATTGATCACACCACGAATCGGCGTGATGTATTCAAGATCTTCGCGACCTGTAGAAACTTTTGTTTTCAACATCAACTGACGATTGGTGTAAAGGCGAAGAGATTGCGCCATCGGACCACGTGCCGCTTTATTAATTACGATCACGTTCGTGTATTGATTAAGATATGTCTCACCACGAAAATAGGCTTCTTCATCGAAAAGCTGACCGCGCGGAGCCTCATAGCTATCTTCGACCATCAAACGACGTTCAGCCTCAGAGCGCGCTTGTCCGAATGATTGAACAGAAAATAAGGTTGCTAGTAGCAAAAGCGAAAAAATCGTCACTAGGCTTTTCATGATGTCTCCCATCTACGTTGGCAGATTAAATGTTTGTTAAAATCAATCCCACGGAGGTCTAACAAAAAAATTTCCAAGCGCGTACAATTTTTGGTCACCTTGTAACAAATCAGAGATTGAGAAAATAATTCCGGATTTGACATATTCGTCTCTTCAATTCGTTTTAAATGACATCTGAATCAAATTTGCTCCCGTATCAAAGTCTTCCTAAAATTTTTAGAAAGCTACGCGAACCAAAAAATGGAGTTTGAAATGAAGCTCGTTATGAAATTCCTTCCTATCCTCTTCGCGATCGTATCAATGGGATGTTCTGGTGGTGGCGGAGGCGGCGATCAAGACGCTCTTCCACAAAGGAATTACAACAAACTCAATCTGGGCGATGGCCAGTTGGCTTCCCGAGTGATCGGCCAAACAAATCTAACTTCTGACTCTTCGGGAACTACGCAAACGAAACTCCGCACCCCAATAGGCTTGGATCTGGATTCCTATGGAATTCTTCGAGTGACCGAGTTTTTGAATAATCGAATTACCACCTTCGCCACCATCACCGCAAATTCAGGAACTGGCGCCGAGGCCGTCTTGGGTCAAACGAGCTTCACTAGTGGCGGAGCCAACGGCGGTGCGGGGGCAGGTCGTCCCAGTGCGAACACGCTTTATCGCCCTACCGCCGCTAAAACAATTGGTCCGAAGTTGATCGTCGCAGATTCTTTTAATCATCGAGTGCTGATTTACAATGCGACTCCCACGACAGGAAATCCCAATGCGGACGTTGTCATCGGGGCTCAAGATTTTGTGACACCCATGCCAGGGGTGTGCGCCGCCAATACACTGCACTTTCCTACCCACGTCACCTATGTAAATGGAAAGCTGATCATCACCGACAGCGGAAACCATCGTGTTTTGATTTATGACTCGGTCCCCGCCGGAAATCTACCCACCCCCTCCTTAGTGATCGGACAACCCGACCTCGTCACTTGTGATGCGACAAGTATTAACGGCGCTACGGCGTCTCGACTTTACGGTCCTACCAGTGTTTGGACCGATGGAAATAAATTCGTTGTTGCTGACAGAGAAAATCACCGCGTGCTTATTTGGAACTCATTCCCCACGCAAAATGGACAGCCTGCTGACGTCGTCTTAGGTCAGCCCGACTTCGCATCTAACACCGCCAATATCGGCGGCCTTTCTGCCACCAGTATGAATCTTCCCTATTCAGTCACATCAAATCCTTCAGGACAGCTTTTCTTATCCGAACAAGGAAACAATCGCGTGCTTATTTGGGACCAATTCCCAACAGCCAATCAACAAGCCGCAGATCGAGTGCTCGGACAAAGTAGTATGAACACGAACTCTGCACCGAACCCACCCAATGCAGGTTCTATGGCAACTCCAGGAGAAGTGATCTTTGCAGAAAACAGTTTGATCGTCGCGGACTCTATGAATAATCGAGTTCTAATTTTTGATAGTAAATAGCACCCAGGACAGAGAACTTTCTTATCCCTCAATAAGGAGGACAACAACGGTGCGCTTAAAACCGTCTGGATTCATCAACGACTTTAATCCTGGCCAAAATTTCCGGAGAAAAATAGCTCTTAAGAAACATATTTAGATGAGAGCTCGATGGCTGATAGTGACCGCTCTTATTCGAAACACTAAAAATGGTGCCATCTCTATTTAAAGATATCTCGCCAGCCATCAAAACAGGCTGACCTTGCGCCAGTGAACTATGCTTCAACCGAGTGAAGCCAGATTGGTTTGAACTCAACGGGTACACATGCATTTCACCTGTGGTATTAACGATAAAAATAAAGTCCAAAGAGTTTTCAAAGCGGGAAATGAGCTTTCCTGACGGTCCCACTGTCGCGGCGGTCATTTTCAGTTCTTCCGTGGTTAAATAGCGCGTCTTCATAAAGATTCTCTGTGCACGTTGCCCGCGACCGAACATACCAGAAGACGTTTCTATAAATACCCCGTTTTCTTCGCCAACAAACTGCTGTTTCAAATTGAGACGCGGAATGGAGTCAAATTTTGCTGATGAAACGTTAAAAACCTGGGCACATAGACCTTGCCCATGAGCACCAAATCCAATCAGCAAGGAACTTAAAGCGAAAATAATCAGAGTCTTCATGCCCGAAAGAAAATGCAATACCGAGACCGGAAATCAGGAGGGGACCATGCTCTGTTCCATAAGGAATCGATTTTGATAACTCATCGTCCATAATATTGACCGATCGGTCAATATTATGGAATCCTACATTCATGAAATCGAACGCGGACCAAAGAAAAGAGCGGGGCAAGCAAACTCGCCAACGTATAATAGATGCGGCTTTAGCCATCATGATAGAGGACGGCCCTAAGTGTTTGACGGCCGGGCTCATTACGAAAAGAGCTGAAGTCAGTAAAGCGATCCTTTTCCATCACTTTAATGATCTCGAAGATGTTTCTATTGCAGTTTTTGAAGAGATCTTTGAACGGTTCTCAGTATCAATGGAAGGATCTAGGCATAAATCTGTCTCAGATTTCGTAATGCAAATGGGACTTGGTGTTATCAATGCCCCATTCTCACACCGAAAAATATCAGCGGCATTTCTTTATTTTTACGAGCGCTCCGCCCATAACGAGGTCTTTCGAAAGTTGCAGGTTAGAACCATGGAATTGCTGTTAGAGCACATTCGTAAAAACCTTGAGTCAATACTGAATCGCCCCCTCAGCAAAGACGAGGTCGAAGTAGTGCCTCTTCTGATAACGATGTGCCTTGAGGGTTTAGGCAAGTTTTGCATTATTTTTAAGGACAGAAGCCATCTGGAAGCAGCCTGGAGAAAGTTTTCCAATGGAATTAATGAACTGTTTGAAAGGAAAAACTGATGGAGCGAATGAATCTAGATTATCAACGGCAGGATGCGACCCTTACGTTAAAACAAGCCTTAGACGAGTACTATCGAGCTAACCCTCATCTTCTAGATATAAATAAATTTACAAATGAAACTGGGGAGTTCTTTCGCTGCCATGATCGAATTCACGTTATTTTTGGTTGCGATACGAGCTTTGTCGGCGAAGCAAAAGCTGATTTTTGGACGATCTTGGGGGCCGATATAGGATTTAAAAACTACCTAAAATTTGCTACAAGCCCCATTGTCCGAGACCTACTCCAAGATATCAGGGCAAAAATGACTGCGGAGGCGAAAATGAGGCTGCGACAGGATATACGCAGAAATTTTTTTCAAGCGCTGCTTACACCCGTAACGGTTTACTTTAAAGCGCGTCGTATGAATCGAAAATGGCCTTGGAAAAATAGCGATCATTTGTTGGATCGGCCCTTGTATGAACTTAGAAGGGAGTTTGGAATAGAGATTTTTTAAGGTGATCATAAGCCACCGGTTTTGGTGTCCAAACCTGTTCCAAAATTTTGTAAAACTACTGATCCGGACTTTTTGTCCGGATTTTTTATTGTCGGACACCTGGCTTCATAAACCGCACAATTTTTAGATTATAGTTCGACAACTTCAACCCCTTGAGGGGCAAATTCACATTTTTAGGCATAAAAAAACCCGCTTGAAAGGCGGGTTAAATTTGGTAGGGAATGCCGGATTCGAACCGACGACATCCACCTTGTAAGGGTGGCGCTCTACCAACTGAGCTAATTCCCTATCGTTCAGAAGGATCATTTTGTAACAATGGTCCTTCTGAATAGCAATATCTTTTTTAATGATTCTTACTTTTTTATATCTTCCAAGCAGACTTTTTGAGTCAAATGGGCAGAGATCTTCATAATTTGCATATGAACCATGCCTTCGATGCCTTTGCTATCAAGAGCACCCATAGAAAGCACCATCACCGCTTCGGTTGGCAAGTCCCCTTTTAAAGGCGGAATTGTCAGATCCTGCAAGTCCTTCTCGCTAAATGCCGACAATTGGACTCGGTAAGTTGCGCCCAATCGGCTTGTCATTTGGGCAAGCACTTTATTGCTTCTTTCGATGCCCACGCCTGTTGCAAGAACTCGGCAAGTGTCGCCGTCGAACTGCTTCACTTGCAGCTGACGAATACCCGTCGCTTTTTGGCGAACTACTTTCAAGGCAAAGTAAGAAGTGAAATCCCCTTGCTCCACTTTCCACAAACCTTGGATATCTGACCACGGGAACGGCTGCACCATTGCCCAAGGCCACGGAACCCAGCGGTCATCGCCCGCTGGCATAATATGTTCTTCTTCAGTCGGAACTTCATAGTAATTCGCTGCCGAAGCTGTGAATCCCATGAAGCCAATCAATGTAGCTATAAATAAGCTGCGTAACATGAATCCCCCCTAGTGCTCGAAATGAACTCGAGCCGCTTTATTCATGTAGTAACCATTTTTGGCTCTAAAAATATATTTAGGTTTCTCGTAATCCGGTTCAATAAGTTTACGAAGACGTTTGATGGTCACGTAAATCTTGTTGTCATGGATTGCAGGATCGTACGGTTGCTTCCATACGTTTTCAACCAAGAATTCTTTGGAATAAATGTGACCTTGATTCTGAACAAAAAGTCGCAATAGATCCAAAAGAATGAATTGGTTTTTGAAGTCGATACGGCCCAATTTTTTCTCGATCACCGAGTGATTGGGCTCATCAAAAACAAGATCGAAGTTTGTCTGCGTCTCGCCGCCGATTTTTTCAGCCAACGCCTTCACCATACGCCCCAAACGGCGATGATTTTCAGAGTCTACGGATTTTTGTGCAAGCGTGATGTAAGTTCTTGCCATGTCTTTGTCGCCGATTTCGAAATACGCATCAGCCAAGCCACCCATAAGATAGTTCGACATAACAACATTGCGAGTCTCTTTGACGATGTCATAAGCTTTCCAAAGCACTTCGATTGCCTCGTCGTACTTTTTCATCTGCTTTAAGATGTCCGCATTTAAAAACAATGACGACGCTTGAAGGTCAGGCATTTGATACACCTGGAAGAAGACTTGTAGATTGTAGATCTCTTTCAGAGCGTCGGAATGACGGGCCGTCGCAGGATGTGAATACACCATCGCCAAACCGAAGATCGCGTGACAAATATCTTCCTTATTGTCAGAAGCAAGACCGATAGCCAATGCTTTTTGCAAATAGTCCATTGCGGTCTCTAGTTGACCCTTGTAAGAGGCGCACACTGCGAGTGTGTAGTAAGTCTTGGAGTTAAGTTCAAAGCCTTCTTTTAGAACTAGATCTTGCAGCTTTTCTTTTGTCGAATTGATTTCTTCAAATTGCTCGCGCTCAGCGAAGATGCGCAGAAGCAAGTTAAGGCACTTTAAGTATTGAGAGAAATTTTTCTCAGCGAAGTATCCTTTAGAAGCCTCTTGAAGATGCTCCACCGCAGGAGAAAACTCTCCACGGTCACAGTATAACTTGCCGAGCTCAAAGGCGCGATCTAGTTGGTTCATAAGTTCCTAAAACTCCAAAACAAATTTCAAATTGCTCGCAGGGATACAGGTTTTTACAGATTGTCAGGATTTCGTCAATGTAAGACGCAGACGGTTGCCTACAAAACGGGCATGTTGAGAATTGATTTCAGCAATGTAATAGAATCCGCTTCCTGTGCGGCAAATAACGCAGTGAGCGTCGAGCAGATTTAATGATTTTTTCTTTGCCAAGATCAGAGTTGTTCTTTTTTAACCCCGATTTTAGTCCAAACGTACTGTTCCAAAAGTCCGATTTTTGCGTCTGAACACAAGAGCAGTTCATAACAGAGTCAAAAATCAGTGAAGATAAAGGAGAACTCCCTTTCAAAGGCTGACGAAATGCAATTGGTTCGATGGTGTTTTCTTGTTCTAGCGCTTACCACACTTCTCTCGGCGTGTTCTTCTTCCTCTGACGAGGAAGCCCCAGGCTCCGAAAACACGTCGACACAAAAGCCGCCGGTAAATTCGCCATCGCCGTCGCCAACTCCAACGCCTCCAGAGCCGACCAATCCGGCGCCAGAACCAAATCCTGCCCCAACACCGACACCGACGCCACCAGCTCCCGCGCCAGCGCCAGAACCAGCGCCAGTGCCAACCCCGACTCCGGAACCAGTCCCGGTGCCGGCACCAACTCCGACACCCACGCCAAGTCCAAGTCCTGCTCCTCAACCCACTCCAGAACCACAGCCCTCGCCAAGTCCTGTTCCCGAGCCTCCAGTCGGAACGACCTGTCCAACGAACTATGAATTGGTCGCGGCCAATTCATCTTTAGGGACGAATGCCTTCTGTATAGCTAAGTTCGAAATGAAAAAAGTGAACTCAATCGCAACCTCACAAGCGGCGGGAAAACCTTGGCTGGCCGGCAAAGCAGTTGCGACAAGTGCATGTGCAGCCATTGGGCCTCACTATCGACTTCCCACCAATGCGGAATGGAATGCAGCGGCCTTGGAAATCTACAATAACGCCGCCAATTGGTCGGGCAACGCTCACAAAACGGGAAGACTTTATACCGGATTTTATTCTGGCTGGACGGAGCCGATCGAAATTTCTGATATAACAAATCCATATTCAGGCACAGGTAGAAGCAGTGGCTCTGAACGAAGAACCTTTGTTCTGGCAAGTGGCGATGTGATTTGGGATTTCGCTGGAAATGCGTGGGAGTGGGTTAGTGACACAATTTATGGAAGTTCCTACACGCCCGATTTATCAAGTCCCTACGGTCGCAATTATCACAACAATAACTGGGACGTGAAACCGGGTTCGAAGCAGCTTTTTGATTTTACTGGAATGGCTTCTGTGCCTAAGAACGATGTGTATATGGGAAATCTTTTCGGCGGCAGCAACGGAAAGGTAATTCGTGGCGGAGCCGTTTGTATTCATTCTCCAGGCACCACCGGGATCTTTACCGCAAACATCGGTGATATCACAGCTGATGACATGCAAGCACCTGCCTCGTGGAATCTTCGAATGAATAACGTCGGTTTCCGGTGCGTAACAGTACCTCAATAGAATCATTTAGCGGGGGAAGATGCCGCAGAACTTTTTAGTACGGCATTTTCCCCTCACATGTGCGAGCCACCAAAGAGCTTCGCGCCCTATTTAGCTTTAAAAAATGAACAAAAAAAGGGTCGGTATTTCTACCGACCCTTCGCTTTCAGATTTTTCTTAGTTCTTAGTGATGATGGTGCACAGACTGGCCTGTGTATTGAGCTTTGATTCCGAACTCAGTCTCTTTTTGAACTTTGAAAAGTTCTTTTGGAGATTTGATGTCCAAAGCGTTGATCAACACTTGATCCACGTGGTCTACCAAGATGACCTTCAAGTCTTTCATCACTTCCTTAGGAATGTCCTTAAGATCTTTTTCGTTTTCCTTAGGACAGATGATGATCTTGATGCCACCGCGGTGAGCCGCAAGAATCTTTTCTTTCAAACCACCGATCGCCATCACGCGACCGCGAAGTGAAATTTCTCCCGTCATTGCCACAGTTCTCTTCACTGGAACTTTCATGATCGCCGAAACAATCGAAGTCGTCAGTGCGATACCCGCTGAAGGACCGTCTTTAGGAACAGCGCCCTCTGGCAAATGGATGTGCACGTCGATGTTCGAGAAGTACTCTTTATCCAAACCGAACAAAGGACCTCTGGAGCGAACGTAGCTCATCGCTGCGGAACAAGATTCTTTCATCACATCGCCCAGCTGACCCGTGACTGTGAATTTGCCTTTACCAGGCACCACACTCACTTCGACAGCCAGAAGATCACCGCCCACTTCCGTCCAAGCCATACCGTTCGTTAAACCGATTTCGTTTTCCGTCTCGATCACGCCGAACTTGAACTTGTGAGGACCTAGCAATTCCACAAGTTTTTGTGGAGTCACCACGTAACCGGCATTTTTGCCGTTAGCGGATTTTTCTGTCGTTTTCGAAGCTTTCTTGGCAGAGCCTTTTTTAGCGGCTTTGGCGCCTTCAGCTTTGAAGTTTTCAACAGTTTCGCCCATCACGATTTCCTTAGCGACCTTACGGCACACATTGGCCATTTGTCTTTCTAAGTTACGGACGCCGGCTTCCTTCGTGTAGTAACGAATGATGTCGCGGATCGTTTCGTCTTTGATCGTGACTTTATAATTTTTCAATCCATGGTTTTCCAATTGCTTAGGAACTAGATAGTTCTTAGCGATATGGAATTTTTCCTGCTCAATGTAGCCTTCAAGATTGATGATCTCCATACGATCCAAAAGAGGTCTTGGAATTGTATGCAATGAGTTCGCTGTCGCGATAAACATCACTTTTGAAAGGTCGTATTCAAGCTCCAAGTAGTGATCTTGGAAGTTGTTGTTTTGCTCAGGATCCAAAACCTCAAGCATGGCCGCTGCTGGGTCACCACGGAAATCATTCGCCATTTTGTCGATCTCATCGAGCAACACAAGCGGATTCCCTTTGTCGACTTTACGAAGTGCTTGCAGGATTTTACCTGGCATCGCACCGACGTAAGTTTTTCTGTGACCGCGGATCTCTGCTTCGTCACGCACGCCACCCAAAGAGATACGCGCGAAAGGACGATTCAAAGATTCAGCAATCGATCTTGCAAGAGATGTCTTACCGACCCCTGGAGGACCTGCCAAACAAAGGATTGGACCCTTCATGTCTTTCGAAATTGAAAGAACGGCAAGGTATTCAAGAATACGGTCTTTTACTTTTTCCAAGCCCCAGTGATCATCATCAAGGATGCGTTGAGCATTCTTAAGATCATGCTTCTCTTCGTTATAGTCATACCAAGGAAGAGAAAGAACCCAGTCGATGTAGTTACGAACCACGGTCGCTTCCGCAGACATCGGTGACATCATTTTGAGTTTTTTAATCTCTTTCATGACCTTGTCTTTGGCTTCTTGGGACATTTTCTTAGCTTTAGTTTTTACTTCTAAATCCTGAAGTTCGGCTTGGTAGTCGTCTTTTTCACCAAGCTCTTTTTGGATCGCCTGCATTTGTTCATTCAAATAGTACTCTTTTTGAGAGCGCTCCATTTGTTTCTTCACGCGAGTGCGGATCTTTTTCTCTACTTCAAGGATCTCGATTTCACCTGTCATTAGATTCAACAAGTGCTCAAGACGTTTTGAAGGATCAATGATCTCTAGAACGGCCTGCTTGTCTTCGAGTTTCAAGTTCAATTGAGCAACGATAATGTCCGCCAACTCACCTGGATTCTCGATCGTCGATACGCGCATCAAGATTTCTGGTGGAATGCGCTTATTCAGCTTCACATAAGTTTCGAAAGTCGATTTTACGGAGCGAACAAGGGCTTGGGCTTCTACGATGTTTGTAGAATCTTCATCCAAGGCTTCACAGGAAACCATGAAGAAGTTGTCGTTGTTTACGAAATTCTTAATCTTTACACGACGTTTACCTTCGACCAGAACTTTTACAGTTCCATCTGGCAAACGCAGTAGTTGGATAATTGTACCGACTGTACCGATAGCAAAGATATCTTTGGGCTCGGGATTGTTCGTCTTGGCATCTTTTTGCGCCGCTAGAACGATGTCTGTTTGTTTGCTCATCGCCTCTTCAAGAGCATTGATGCTCTTTTCGCGGCCGACAAACAAAGGCATCATCATATGCGGAAAAATGATGAGGTCTCTTAGGGGCAAAAGTGGTAGTTGTTGAACTTTTCCCTCGCTCATATATCTCCCTCCCTTGGGTTAACGAGCAGACTCGTTCCTTCTCAGACTCGAGCCAAATCAACTCCGGTTAAAAATCCGTTTCAACCTTCGTTAGATTCCTGTACTCAGTCTAACTATGAGTACGATTACTGGGAAGTAAATATATTCGGAAAAAAAAGAGTTCTGGCCCTTGCCATATGTTCATTTGCTCATTTTATGGGCATCATAAAGAAGGGTGATGTTAGCCGAAAAGTATTCTTATTTGTGTCGGATTTTGAGAATCTTTCTTAAATGTAATACCAGGCCATTCGATTTTCATGCCAATTTTCAATAAATTGTTCGATAAGTGCACTGTGACACCCAGAGACTCCAGGCATTGGCTCCGCAGAAACTCTCTTTCTTTAAAGCTCCTCATCGCGACATGGGCAGTGAGTTCCTTTGCCACATTGATTCTAACGGCATTTCAGCTGATCATGGACTATCAACGCGATTTTGATAAGCTTCAGAACAACTTCGTTATCATCAAAAACTCCTACCTCGACTCGATGGCGGAACATCTTTGGTCTTATGACACCAGACTGCTAGAAATACAGCTGGACGGACTTAGCCGTTTGCAGGGGGTTAGCTACCTTCGTCTTGTGGCGGACAACAAAACAATCTACGAATCGGGACAAACTGAGCCCACCGAAGAAAATCACAAGCGCTTTGATATCTATCATAAAAACACCAACGAAATTTTGGGTACCCTTGATGTCGAGTTGGATGTACGCAGCTTGCGCCAGAAATATTTTGAAGAGGCGTTTTTAATCTTCATCCGCCAGGCCGCCAAAACGCTGGTGGTGGTTTTCTGTCTGTACTTTATCTTCAACCGTATTCTCGTCGTTCACATTCAGCGCATCGCTGACTACCTAAAAGGCATCGGCGTGCGCGAAAACCGCAGTCTGGAACTTAAAAGGCGATCCCACCAAGGTGAAGACGAACTGGATGTCCTAGTCGATTCGATCAACCAGTTCCGATCCGAGCGCCTGGAAGCGAATCAGAAGTTGGAAACTCTGAATATGGCCCTGGAACAAAAAGTGACGGAACGCACGCGTCAGTTGACCACTAAAAATGAAAGCTTAGAGAAGGCCATGCTGCAAATCAAACGCATGCAGGCGACTTTGGTGGCGCAAGAACGTTTGGCCTCTTTGGGCAGTCTGACCGCGAGTGTCGCGCATGAGATTCGCAACCCTCTTAATTTCGTCTTAAATTTCAGTGAGCTCCTTACTGATTCGGAAAACCTGGATGAGGTGAAAGAAGTCAGCCGCGTTATTTTAAAGCACAGCCAACGCATCGATCAGATTGTACGCTCGATGCAGATTTTGTCTGGATATGACAGTGACGTGCTGGAAGTCACAGACATCAACGAAATCATCAAACGTGCCTATCAGGATACGATTTCCAATCGAGCCCTGAGTTCTGCCTACGTACCGCCAAAGGTGACCTATCGCCTGGCTGACGATATTTCGGTGCCTGTTTACGCTACGTCTTTATTACGTGCTCTAACCAACGTCATCGACAACGCTATCCACGCCTTGGAAAAGAAAGTTCTTATCAATAAAAATTTCGAGCCCGAACTCACATTAGCAACTGTCGTGCGTGGGGACATGGTCGAAATTATTATCCGCGATAACGGCGTCGGGATTCCCGCAATTTTAGGTGAAAAAATTTTCGATCCTTTTTTGACAACAAAGTCCGCAGGCGAAGGCGCGGGTTTGGGTTTGACTGTTGCATTTAATATTGCTCAAAAACATGGAGGAACCCTAAGATATACGAGTGAGTTTGGCCAATGGACAGAGTTCGTTTTGGCCATTCCTCTTGTACATGAAAGACTGACGTAATGATTCATATTGTGATTGTAGATGACGAGGCGGATACGCATCTTCTCTATAAACTGAAATTCAAAAAACTCATTCCCACTTTGGGCGAGCTAAATCTGGTGTCCTTTTTGAGCGCGCAAGAGTGCCTGGACTATTTGCACCGAAAAGACATTCCCCGGGTTGATCTTATACTTTCAGATATCAATATGCCCGGCATGGATGGATTTGAACTTCTGCAGAAAGTTCATGAATTCAATAGCAGCATTCCGGTGTATATGGTGAGCGCTTATGAATCCCCTGAGTATCGCATTAAAGCGGATAGCCTGGGGGCTTCGCGCTTTCTAAGCAAGCCCGTGGACTTCCATCTTCTTGTTGAAATGCTTCGCAAAGATCTGACAGCTCTTCCTTCTTAAATGCCCGTGGAAAATTTTGTGGAAAACGAGCGGAGGAACCGCCCGTCCTTTATGGCCATTGACTTTGTAGCTGATTTTTTTTGTTTTGCAGGGAATTATCCAAACCCACCTTGCAGGCGTTGGAAAGATCCGTCGTATGATCACGCAAACATTTAACCACGCGCCTAGTACGACAGTCCTCAGAAAGTTTCTCGCTGTTTTCATCCAAACAAGTTAAAAAAGCTCCTCCGCCTGGCTCAGCATTCTGGCAAAACTTTTGAAGTTCCGACACACACGGATCCAAAAGTGATCGATTGTTTTGTGCTAATACTTCGATGGAAAAAATAAATCCCAGAGCTAAGGACAGAGTGAGCATGCCAGCAATGACTTGCTCCTTCATATATCCCCCTTTTCCGAAATAGATCTTAGAAAAGGGTTTTCAGACTATAAATAAGAAAGCGGACGTCGTGTCTTTATACAAACAGAGTCTTAAAAACATGACGCCGCTGCAATTTTTAGAGGAAAGGAATCTCTCTTTTGAAGCAGTTCCTGCTCTATTTCAACTTCTTAATCTCGTCGACAAATTTTTGATCTTTAGTATTCAGACCATCCTTCTGGGCAATCACGACACCTTCACCATCCAACAAGAACACTGAGTTTGAATGAATATATTCACCGTTAGGAAGCTTCTTAAATCTCACTCCCAAAGCAGCCGCCAGCTCAGTCACTGTCGAGGCATCGCTTTTCATCACCGACCAATTCTTTCCCAACTTTCTTTTACTAAGAAACTGTTGCATTGTTTCCGAAGTCTCGTGGTCCGAATCAAACGAGAACAGGGTCACAGGCATGTTCTTTTTAGTTTCAGGAATTTTTTTAAAGATCGCCTGAATATCGTCTACCAACAAAGGACAAGCCGTTTGGCAACGAGTGTACAGCATAGCCACCAGGCGAGGTTCCCCGCGGAGAGAGCTTAACTTCATCTTCTCGCCATTCATCTTCGTCCAGGAACCTTCCAGTTGATAAATGGACGCCCCGGGAACTGGCGTGCCTGCGCTCATCTCCGCATCTTCGTGGTGATGATGTGCTTCGTGAGCCAACAATGGTAGAGAGAAAAATAGAATTATAAAAATTAATGTCTTCATTAAAAACCTCCTAAAAATCTTGCACACATCTGAATCCCAAAGAAGATGTCGTATACTGTGCGCGTAAACTGGATCGTAAAGCATAACGCATAAAAGCGGCATATTGTTTCGGGTTCTTGGCATTCAAAGCAGCCCCCCCGCAGAACATATCGCGTGCGGGACCTTCCCGAGAATCCCCGGGCATAATCGCGGAAGAAAAGTCCTCGACCCACTCCCACACTAGTCCAGCGGTGTCGTGCAAGCCGAATTTATTTGGTTTTCCCAAACCCACTCCACGCAGATCCTCTTGACCTTTTGCGTACCATCGCAAAGTTTCCGCTTCGGCTTGAGGATTTTGCGCATCACTAAAATATTCCCATTCTGCGATCGTCGGCAACCGCTGTCCGCGCGACTTGCAATATGCCCTGGCTGCAAACCAAGAAATATTCACCACTGGGAAATTTGCAAATTTTGAATCAAAACTCAAATCGCCATTCCACTTTTTCAAATAGGAACCATCGGCGTACAAGGGTTTCACCTTGGACCGAGACCACTCAGGCTGCGCTTTCACAAACGCCAAGAACTGAGCATTCGTCACCGGCGTCCGATTGACTTTAAGACGCCCAATGCGGCTTGCGGATTCGCCTTTATCCTGAAACAAAAGTTGAAAAGTGCCAGAAGGAACGATCACATCGTTCGTTCCCTCGGCACTGATGGCGACTGAACCCCAGAAAAACAGAGCCAGCCAAATCACTGATTTCATTTTTTCGCTCTTTTAACCTCGTCTAAAGTAACGAGATCCCCTTTATTGCCAAAGCTATTGCGAACATAGGTAAGAACGTTGGCAATATCGTCATCGGAAAGTCCCAATGCCGGCATGATACTGTTATAGCTTTTTCCATTCACAGTGATCTGGCCCTGAAGACCATTGGCGACTGTCTGAATCGCTCGTTTTTTGTCCGCCATCAAGAAGTCTGATTTTGCCAAAGGAGGAAAGGCATTCGGAACTCCTTCGCCACCCGCCTGATGACAGGCCAAACAGTTCTGCTTGTAAACGATTTCACCGGCGCGCATACGAGCTTCCAAAGAATCTCCCGCAGGTGGTTCTTTCCTTTGTTCTTGCGAAATAGGGACGATGTTTTGCCCCTCTGGCAAGTAAACGGCGTCTTTAGTTTTACCAGTATAAACCTTGCTATTATGCTCTCCCGGAACCTTCAGCATGCCCAAAGCACCTTTATTGAAGGCACGGAAAATCGCGTGATCCACCAAGATAAAGTTACCTGGTGTATCCATTCGGAAGTCGACAATAGCGGCGCCTCCGGCGGGAATCATAGTGGTCTGAACATTTTTCTGCGAAACTTTTGTTCCGCCTTCTTGATAGACATGGTCAAAGATTTCGCCAATGACGTGGAAAGAAGACGAAAGATTCGGACCTCCATTACCTACAAAAAGTCGAACAGTTTCACCTTGATTAGCCATCAAAGCATTGTTGTCAGTCAGTGCTCCGACAGCTCCGTTAAAGACCACGTAATCGGGTTGCTCTTTAATTGCTTTTTCCATGTCAAAAGCTTGCAAACCTCGCTCGCCAAATTTTCCTTTGGTGTAGAAGTCCCCTTGCACTACGTAAAATTCTTTGTCCACTTTCGGCAGACCATGTTTTGGTTCAACATAGATCAGACCATACATTCCATTGGCGATATGCATCCCAACCGGAGCCGTCGCGCAGTGATAAATGTAAAGACCGGCGTTCAGAGCGCGGAAAGAAAATGTAGACGAATGTCCAGGTGCTGTGAATGATCCTTCAGCTCCTCCGCCTGCTCCTGTGACCGCGTGAAGGTCAATATTATGGGGAAGTTTGCTGTCCGGATGATTGGAAAGGGTAAAGTCGACATAGTCGCCCTCTTTAATGCGAATCATAGGACCTGGGACTGTTCCGCCAAAGGTCCAGAAGGTGTACTCAACACCGTCAGCCAGTTTTCCGACTTGTTCACGGACTTCGAGATGAATTTTAACCCGGGCAGGGTCTTTTCGCGAAATCGGTGGCGGAACCTGAGGAGGTGGAAGAGCTTTAAATTCTTCGACGGGTAACTTTTCAATGTCGACATTGTCCTCGGCAATTTTCGCAGATGGCGCTTCCCATTTATCTGAACTGTCACCATCAGACTCTTTTCGAGTGCAGCTTGTTACACCCACGACCAAGGCGGCGGCTAAGGCAACTGCACCGTAAATCCAAGGTTTCCTATATTGAAAATTCACAAAGAACCTCCTTCCGAACATCATGTTCTAATCCTGCGACCCTGATGGGTGATTTCCCTCTGAAAGATCGACTGTTTCTTTAACTGAATAACCTAGCTTTAGACCTATAACGTAATATCCCAGGGCAAGAATGCCAATTGAAAATATGGTATCCCCTATAACTCGAAGCCATCGCAAAGTATCCATTCCCGGTTGCTGCATAAATTCGGCAGAGCGAGCGTACCAAAACCCATGCTCAACGCTCGCGAGCGTTTGTAAGAAGCCGATAGGTAAAACGCTAATAAAGACCATCAAAGCCAATCCGATATTGATGGTCCAGAAAGCAAACGAGATCACTCCATCTTTCCATAGATGTCGTGAGGCCATTCCTTTTAAGACAAATAACATCAGTCCGATTCCAAGCATTCCATAAACACCAAAAAGCGCCGTGTGCCCATGAACGGGCGTCGTGTTCAATCCCTGCATGTAATACAAAGCAATGGGTGGATTGATAAGAAATCCAAAAATTCCCGCGCCTAGCAAATTCCAGAATGCGACGGAGATAAAGAAGTAAATAGGCCACTTATAAGCCTGCAACCACTTCGCAGCTTTGCTGACTTTGAAGTGACTGTATCCTTCAAAACCCAACAAAACCAACGGTACAACTTCAAGAGCACTGAATGTCGCGCCCAAGGCCAGGACCGCTGTGGGTGTGCCGGTGAAATACAAGTGATGAAAAGTTCCTAGGATACCACCCGCCAAAAAAACGATTGTGGAAAACAGCACACTTAAGGTTGCCACCTTCGTATTGATAAGTCCCATTCGAGTAAAGAGGAACGCGATCACAACTGTTGCAAAGACTTCGAAAAAGCCTTCGACCCATAGATGCACGACCCACCATCTCCAATACTCGGCAATGGCTAGATTCGTGTGACGCCCCCACATGAAACCCGCTCCATAAAATATTGCGATAGCTGCGGAGGCGATCATAAACATGGATAGCAGGTGACGATTTTCTCGTTGTTTTTTAAATGCGGGCCAAATCGCTCGGGCCATAAGAAACAACCAAAGAAACAGACCTATCAACAAAAACGACTGCCAGAATCTGCCAAGGTCGACATACTCGTAACCTTGATGGCCAAACCAGAAGTTCGCTTCAAAGCCCAATTTCTGCATGACTCCCATCCACTGTCCGGCCAAAGAGCCCACGACAATAATCAAAAGCGCGATAAATAGAAAATGAACTCCCGCCGCCTGATATTTGGGTTCGTATTCAGAGACCGCCGGCGCAATAAATAGTCCCGTCGCCAGCCAAGAAGTTGCGATCCAGAAAATGCCTAGCTGAACATGCCAGGTCCGGGTGACAGAATAAGGAAGCCACTCGGCCAACGGAAATCCGTAAAATGCGCCACCTTCGACGCCGTAATGGGCCGTCACGGCTCCCAAAATTACCTGTACGACCATCAAAGCACACACCACCCAGAAATATTTCAAAGTGGCTTTCATTGAAGGAGTTGGTTGCAATCCCAGCAACGGATCCAACTTTGGAAGCTTTTCGTTATCTATTTCTTCGCCATGATTGACGGCATAGTAAAATGCCAAAAGAGCAATCCCCGCCAAAAGAAGAACCACGCTAAAGCCCGTCCACAAAATCAGCGCTCCGGTTGGTTCGTTTCCCACCAACTTATCCGGAGGCCAATTATTGGTATACGTGATTTTCTGCCCCGGGCGCTCCGTCACACAGGCCCACGATGACCAAAAGAAAAATGCGTTCATCATCTTCATTCGCTCAGGATCTTTGATCGTGTTGGCGGGTATGGCGTAATCTTCGCGAAGCCCGGCGGTGTCCTCCCCATTCATAAAAAGACTTGAATAGTGTCGCATGTTTTCGGCTATGGCCCGGGCCCGCAATTCGCTGATCCGGATGGCACCTGAAGCCGGGTCATAGGTGTTACGCCGAAGCTCTTTTTTTAGATCCTCTTGCAGCCCTGCTTTTTCCGCATCACTTAACGAGGCGAGTTCTTTTTGATATCGAGACTTGGCCATCTCATAAAGCATGAATGTGGCTTCACGATGCAGCCAGTCCGCGCTCCAGTCGGGAGCCACATAAGCACCATGCCCCCACACCGACCCCAGTTGCTGTCCTCCAATCGATTGCCAAACATTCATGCCGTTTTTGACGTCATCTCCCAAAAAAATCACCGTGCCATTTTCGGTGACAACCTGTTGTGGCCACGGCGGAGCCTCTCGGTAAATTTCCGCCCCATAATAAAGGAGCGTTGCGAAGGACAGGACAATCACCAACGAAAAAAGTATCCAAAGCCTTTTATGGGACACAAAAACCTCTCTGTGCGATGTGGGTCGTGTATTTTGAGTTATACTTCAAAATAGCGCGGAGAGCGGGGCTTCAAGAATTCAATAAATTTTTACCTGTGGTAAATCAGAGTTGTGAGAGATGTCTCTGTGAGAAAACAGTTTCTGCTGAAAAAAGGAAAATAAAAAACCCAAGGCAAAGACCTTGGGTTTTTGACGCGTGCCGGTTGTAAAAAGTCCCCTGGCACCTTTTACTAAGCGGAGCTTTTCTTTTTTGCTTCTTCTTCGGCTTGGATTTCTTCATCGGTTTTGTAGACCAACATTGGCTGAGCGCCTTCGTTGATCACGTTTTCGTCGATGATGACTTCCTTCACATTATTTTTGGAAGGAATGTCGTACATAATATCCAACATGGCGGTTTCAAGTACGCCACGCAGACCGCGGGCTCCAGTTTTGCGTTTGAGGGCAAGTTGGGCCACGGCACGAAGAGCTTTGTCAGTGAACTTCAGTTCCACACCTTCGAAGCTGAAAAGTCTTTGGTATTGTTTGGTGATCGCATTTTTAGGGCGAACCAAAATATCCATCAAGGCCTCTTCGTCCAGAGGAGCAAGAACTGCGATCGCCGGAAGACGACCGATGAACTCTGGGATCAAACCGAATTTCGACAAGTCATCGGGCTCTACTTTCGCTAGTAGGTTCGAAGACTTTTCCACTTCGTCAGAAGTGCGAATATCAGCGGCGATACCCATCGTTTTATTGGATGTGCGGTTTTCAATGATCTTATCAAGACCTACGAAAGCGCCACCCACGATGAATAAGATGTTCGTCGTATCCACTTGGATGAACTCTTGTTGAGGATGTTTACGACCGCCCTTAGGAGGCAAATTCGCCACGGTGCCCTCAAGAATTTTCAACAATGCCTGCTGAACACCCTCACCACTCACGTCGCGAGTGATGGAGGGGTTTTCTGATTTACGAGAGATCTTATCGATCTCGTCCACATAGATAACGCCACGCTGAGCTTTTTCCACGTCGTAATCAGAGGCCTGAAGCAGATTCAAAACCACGTTTTCAACGTCTTCACCGACGTAGCCAGCTTCCGTCAAGGTCGTGGCATCGGCCATTGCAAAAGGCACATTCAAAATTTTCGCGATGGTCTGAGCCAACAACGTCTTACCCGAACCCGTAGGGCCGATAAGAAGAATGTTGGATTTCTGCATTTCTACGTCCGCAGATTTTTTACCATTCGACATCGCGTTGACACGTTTATAGTGATTGTGAACCGCCACCGCCAACGTTTTCTTCGCTTGCACCTGACCGATCACGTAGTCATCAAGATATGTTTTGATATCTGATGGTTTGGGAACTTTAAAGGTTCCTTTGACCGCGGTCTCGCGCTCTTTTTCCTCGTCAATGATATCATTGCAAAGATCAATACATTCATCACAAATGTAAACGCCAGGGCCGGCAATGAGCTTTTTAACTTCTTTTTGGCCTTTGCCGCAGAAGCTGCATCTTAGTGCGCCGTTCGTGTCTTTCGTGGTCATCTGCTCTTATCCTTTTTTCACTTTACGAGATTCAACGACATGATCAATCAAGCCGAATTCTTTCGCCTGGTAAGGATCCATAAAGTTATCCCTTTCCATTTGTTCTCTCAAGAATTCGTATGGTTTGCCCGTGTGCGTTTCATAAATACGAGTGAGTTTCTCTTTAGTTTTAATCAACTCACGCGCATGAATTTCAATATCCGTGACTTGTCCTGACAACCCGCCTCCTGCAAGAAGAGGCTGATGGATCATAATACGAGTGTTCGGAAGGCTATAACGCATTCCCTTCGTACCCGCCGTGAGAAGCAATGAACCCATGCTTGCCGCCATGCCCATGCAGTAGGTTGCCACATCACACTTTACGAATTGCATAATATCGTAAATAGCCAAGCCCGCAGACACGCTGCCGCCTGGAGAATTGATGTACAAATGGATCGGCTTTTCAGGGTTATCGACCTCAAGAAACAGGAATTGCGCTATGATCGCGTTAGCGATTTCGTCCGTCACTTGGGTGCCGAGAATCACGATACGGTCTTTCAATAAGCGGGAGTAAATATCGTAAGATCTTTCACCCTTAGATGTCTGCTCTATGACGTATGGAATGAGTGCCACTCTGCTGTCTCCTGTGGTTGTGATTGAGGTGTCATACTGTGCTACCTATCGGAATACTCAGGCAAGACTTTATCAAAAAGCCTTTGACCCGTAAAACTGCTGTGCTACATCTAGTTGATCAGCATAAAACCGAATCATTCTAAGGGGTTCATATGGCTTTCAACTTGTTAAATAAAGACATCGAAACTTTGACTTGCCCGGCTTTGGTCGTGTTTTCAAAGGCTTCTTCTCAAAAAGATAAACCACCAAAGGTGACTCATTCTGAGCTTCACAAAAAATTGGCCGCATCTTTGGACGATAAAGCAATTACCGGCAAGCACCAGGAAGTGGTTCTTTTCCGTGAATTGAACTACAAAGGCTTCCGTCATGTGGTTGTGGTGGGTCTGGGCAAAGACAACCAACAAACTCACGAAAATGTTCGCCAATCTATGGCAGCAGCCTATGAAGCCATCAAAGCTCTAGGCGTGAAAGAAGCTGCGATCCACTTCGATGGCGTCGCGACTGGAAAAAAAGATGCTGCTGACTTTGCCAAGGCTACGGCAGAAGGTTTGATGCTGACTTCTTATGTTTTCAACGAATTAATGTCTGGAAAAAAAGAAGAAAAAGAATTGGATGTTCACGTCGTTACTAAAGTGAACGACAAAGCCATGAAAGCCGCTTTTGCCGAAGGTATTATCCTGGGCTCTTGCGTGAATTTCTCTCGCCGCCTGGGTGATATGCCTGGCAACTTGATGACTCCGACAATTTTGGCGGACACAACGGTTGAAGCCGCTAAAGGCACCGGCGTGAAAGTCACTGTTTGGGACAAAGCCCGCATTAAAAAAGAAAAAATGGGCGGACTTCTGGGCGTTTCCAATGGCTCAGCACAAGAGCCTCGCTTCATCATCATGGAATATCGTGGAACGGCTGCTTCCAAAAAGCCCGTTTGCTTCGTTGGTAAAGGTCTAACATTCGATTGCGGTGGTATTTCTATTAAGCCGTCTGCGGGAATGGAAGAAATGAAGTTCGACATGTGCGGTGGCGCTAACGTCATCGGGACAATGCTAGCCATCGCGAAATTGAAACTTAAGATCAATGCCGTTGGTTTGGTGGCTTCAACAGAAAACCTTGTCGGTCCTGCGGCAACAAAGCCAGGCGATGTACATACAGCTCGCAACGGAAAAACATTCGAAGTGAACAATACGGACGCAGAAGGTCGTTTGATCTTGGCGGATGCACTTTCTTACGCCACAGAGCTTGAACCGCAAGTTATCGTTGATGCCGCGACTTTGACGGGTGCGATGGTTGTCGCTTTGGGTAACACGCACACTGGTTACTTCACTCGCAACGGTGGATTGAAAGGTAAAATTGAAAAAGCCGCTGTTCAATCCGGTGAATGGGTATGGAACATGCCTTTGACAGACTTCCATGTAAAAGACATGAAAGGCACTTACGCAGATCTTTCAAATATTTCTGCGGGCAAAGGAGCTGGTTCAGCAACTGCGGCGGCATTCCTTGAGCAGTTCGTAGGCGAAGGTATCCCTTGGGCTCACTTTGATATCGCGGGCACAGGTTGGGCTGTTGGCAACCGCCTTCCTTACTGCCCTAAAAAGGGCGCTTCAGGTGTCATGGTTCGTACTTTCGTAGAAATTGCGAAAGCACATATCTAAGATTAGATGACAGAAACGAAAAACCCCTCTTGAAGATCTCAAGAGGGGTTTTTTATTTTTCAAAACTGATTGTTACCAGCTAAACACCATAGGGTGTCCCAAGTATCTGGCGACCTCGTCACTTTCGATCACAAGTGCTTCAGACTGCTTTTCATTCACAAGCTTCACAGATTTAAGAAGCCATGTGCGCGGCCATTCTTCAGGAAGATTCGTAAATCGAACAGTGATCATCGAGCCCTCGTTGAATTGAAATTCGCCGTCCCCAGGGCGCTCGCCGACAATCTTCGCAATGGGAATATTCAATGGGTTGATCTTAGACATGTCGGGAGAGAACTCACAACGGCCTTCCACTTCCATCAATGGTTTATCACCGGCAACCGAAACGCCTTCGGCCTCAAAACTGATGGAAACCGTTCCGAATTCCTGACACGCTAAACGTTTTTCACCATTCTCGTTTACAAAGACAAAGTGTCCCAGGCCAATTCCCGCCCCGGTTGGTGTCTTACGAAACTCCATACCCGTCAGAAGACGTTGCTTTACGGCTTCGTTCAACTTGTCTCCACGAAGATGAGAGAAGTCGAAATTGTTTCTGATCGCGGCAGGGTCCCTGTATATTGGGGGTTTATCTGTATTGAAATGCATGTGTCCGTACCCAAATACAAAGCACAGAACAAACAGCGCAAAAATACCATAAAACTTTCTCATAAATTTGCTGTCCCTCTTTCTTGTAGGATAGCATGCAGCCCTCTCAGGTCTTGGGAATTCTTCCGCCTCTGGTCTATAGTCGGGCCGAAATGAGACTTGAACACTGTGAAAATTTTTCTTCTAAGATGCCAGGTCCTGCTGAAATTCTCTTAAAAGGCGGTAATTACCAGTGCGATAAAGGCTCAGCTTCCTTTGACCTATTTCACCTTTGACTGGCTCTTCGGTCCTGGTATTAAACCTAGACCATGAACAAGACCTCTGAATTTCTATTGAATGAATATCAACGCCGCAGATCTATTTCTCCCGCGCTGACCAATGCGCAGTTCGCAAAAATTCTGGGCATTCCTTCAAGTCGTCTTAGCGATTATATCAATGGACGTAGAATCATGACACAAACCGCAGGACGACAAATCATCAAAGGCCTGGGGATGACCGAGGCGGATTTTGAACATCTGAAAAATCTGATCGAATTCGATAAACAAAAGATAAAAACCCTTTTACCAGAAGGGCAGTTGAAAGAAGACGAATTCGGCGTTATCTGCGATTGGTATCACTTCGCAATACTTGCTCTGGTTCCCGTCAAAACCTTCCAACCTCACGCGGGTTGGATAGCGGATCGTTTGAATATACCCGTTGAGGTAGCCCATGCCGCCATTGATCGTCTTCGCCGCCTAGGGCTTCTATCCGTTGAAAACGGAAAATTCATCGTCACAAAGAAGCAGCTAGAAACAACTCACAATATTCCTTCAGAGTCCTTGCGACGGTCCCACAAACAATCCATCACTCAAGTTCTGGACAATATGGATCGCGTGCCACTGGATCTGCGAGATGTGACCTCCATCACTTTCCCCATGAATCGAAAAAAGATTCCCGAAGCGAAAAGACTGATCAGAAATTTCCGCCGCAAGATGGCCACCTTGATGACTCAAGGACCAAAAACAGACGTCTATAATTTGAACGTACAGCTTTTCCCAGTCACGAAGGTGGGCAAATAATGAAAATCTGGCTGCTTACTTTCTTTTTTTTGGCGAGCACCTCGGCATGGGCAAACAACTGGTATGATCGTGGGAATGCGGGTTTTGTCCTTTTTTGCGAAGGACAAGCTCCTGTGGTTTTGGATATTCACGAAGCCCGTCAACGTAGCGGTCGAGCTCTTATTTATTCTCAGCAATTCGACGTCATTGAAAAGGTTCATGATCTGATTGCGCGCCTGGAAAAAGTAGATGCCCAGCGCGCCTCACTTTATCACTCCTGGGCGCAGAATTTTTTCTTAGAATCCACCGCTCTGACCCCTTCTACAGAGCTGGTTCAAACACCTGATTTGGGCTACGTATCCCTGCCTGCAAATTGTCAGCTTAAGCAGGTCATCTTCCAAAGAAATCCATCGGCTCTAAACCAGCATCGCTATATCATAGACACTGCTTTATGGAATCAGCTTGATATCAATCAACAAGCCGCTTTGGTTTTGCATGAAATCGTTTATCGGGAATTCATGACGGCTCGAACCAGCGAAATGACTTCAGAAAGAATCCGCATGTTCAATGGACTTGTCCATTTGCACGGATTTGAAGGCCTGTCGCTTTCTGACTATATCCAAATTCTGCAAGAGCTGCATTTCACGACCTATACCTATAACGGTTTGGTTCTTTCATTAGGCGCCGCAGATGCCGCGGGCTATTGGCAATCCAATGCGCTTTATTTTGAAAAATCCGACTTTATCGCAGCCGCTGTCTTAGCCGGGAAACAGGCTTTCGAGTTCGACAATGTGAAGTTTGTTTGCCTGTCGGATGAAAGGGACTTGGGCGTCGTGACTTTTCAATCTTCAGGAAAATTTAAAACTCTTCGTGTTGCGCCTGAATTTGCAAGACAATCTGAGTGTGCGCTGCCATTTATGGAATACGCTACAGAAAAGGGCCGCTTTACTGTGACGGGCACGGATTGGGTCTTTCATCAAAACGGTCATCTTGTGACCATCCGAGGCGCCGTCAGTCCGTCAACCCCGATGCAGTTCAAATATGGCGAAGTGAATTACGCTTCCTACTGGAATCCCTTCGCGCAGACCTTTGGTGAAAGTTATTTTGAATTTGATGAACAGCTGAATTTGCGTGCTTTGGGTTTGGGCGGCTCCGCCTGTCGCAATCCCCTCAATAATTCAGTCCAGTTCATTCCACAACCCTACGGAACCGACACGATAGTCTCGATAGGGGAAACGGGACGACTGGACACAGAACTTCCCGCGTGTTTTTAGATGTCCTTTTTGTCACACATGCTCGAGGGCTGATATCCTTTGAAAACGGCATTCAGTTCTTGAGCTTCGTGAGCAATCGCCAACAAACCTAACTTTGCAGTCCAACCGTAGACGTTTTCTTGCGGACAGCCTGGCGTGTTGATCGCCAAATCGGAAACACACAATCTTTTATAAACTGCCCCTGGGCTGTTGAGGCTGTCGGTAGAGCTTTTTTCCGCGTGAGTGCGCAAGAACCCGCCGGCCAACTCGCTGCCGATCATGTAAATGACAGGTTCCGCGCTGGCGCCATCTGCCTGAACCACCGAGGGAATGCCCTCTTGGATAATGACTTCTTCCACATCACGGCCGCCCTTGGCCGCTTTCATCTTTTTGCGAGACTTATAAGACCATTCTTTCACTTCGGCGCCAGAGCCGACCCGAATGACCGCCAAGCCATAGGTTCCGGCGTTGTTCTTCACAAAAACGAAGGGCTCTTGATTGATGCCGCGTTTTTGATATTCCGCTTTTAAGTGCGCCAACATGGCATCCACCCGCGCGGCCAACTCTTCCCGGCTTTTCTCATCGCCAATATCGAAGTGTTCAAACAATTCCGTTTCGACTCTCAAAAGAAATGGGTCAATTTTTGTGATCGCGGCAAACTCATTCACAAGCTCGTTGTAGTATTTAAAGTACGTGCTTTTTTTGCGCTGATACCAACCCAACTCGCGCGGTGGGTTCATCGGAAAGTCAGTGACCGTCTTCGCCCAATCTTCATAGGCTTCAGAAAAGTCATTGTTGCTGATGATAAGATCCGGCTTGAAGGTTTTTAAAAGTTCGCCTTCTTTCAAAGCGGAATGAACCGTCACTTCGTTGCCCGCAGAACTTGTTAGCTTTAAGGGTTCCGGCAGCTCTCGGGGAATCGCAACCTTGACTGTACGACCGCTGGCCTCAATAAGATTGCGAATCGTGTGAACGTTTTCCCAGTAAAAAGCGTTGTTGGTGTGCTCCTCTGTCACGAGCAGAATGTTTTTTACGTCGGCGCCATAGTGTTTGACGATGTATTTATTCATCAAACCAATCGAGGTCTCTTTGTCCGTGGGGCAAATGTTATTGAAACCAGCCGGAAAAATGTTCGCGTCGACATTGGATACTTTGTAGCCCGAATCACGAATGTCATAACTTGAATAAATAGGGTATGAAAGATTCGAGGTCTTAGATGAAAACCACGCGCAAATTTCATTCATATTGGCGAGAGTTTGTTTGTGTAGCGTTAGTTTCGCCATGGATTCTCCTTCGATCTTATTCCTACAGATTGGGATCTTCTTCGGGGACAACTTTGGGAGGAAGAGGTATAGGCGACTTCTTCTCCTCTGGCAAGAGCGAGTCCGCTTTGACTCGGCCGGCCCGCTTAATGCTGTTCAGACGTTGCGACTCTTCGGTCAACGACATTGTTTCACCGCTGCCATATAAGACCTTGTCTAATTTCTTTCTAACTTCCACTAGATACGAAAAGAAGCTTTTCTCATATGAAGTTTCTTTTTGGCCAAGAATGGGTTTGTAGAGTTCTGCCTGATCCATCAGATCCAAAAGGTCCCCACCCATGCGACTTTGCATGTCACGATTCTGCGATGACTCAACTTGAGTAAAAAGATCGCGATAGATTTTTTGGAGCTCTTCCTGGGCGCGGGCTGACCACGTTTCGTCATCCTGTTTCATCGCTTTGAACAAATACACTTGAATCCATCTTTGCCCTTGCGCAAAGTCAGAAAAATTCTGTTCCGAAAGTTGATTTGTCGAAACCAATCCCATTTGGAAATAGGTTTTCGCTAACCACCCTGGCTGAACCTGTGTGCGTTGTTGCTGCATCACCTTCGCAACACCCTTATCTGCTTGTCCCAAATAATCTACAGCTTCTTGCTCGCGTCCCTGACGACCGTAAATGGCTGCCAAGCGGGCCGGAATTTCCGCCTCAGCAACTTCGACAGGCAGTTGGTCACTTAATTTTTTTGCATCGAGAAGGGCGGCAATTGTTTTGTCATCTTCGCCCAAAGCCTCATACGTAAAAGACATTTTATAAAGAGCTAAAGCGGCAATATCGGGTTGTTCTTGAATCGTCCGCAGATAAATGTCGCGGTACAAGGCCGCCGCTTTTTGGTACTCTTCCATGCCATGCAGAGCATCGGCTTCACCAAGACGAGCTGCTTGATAATATGATGATTGTTGATGACGTCCGTAGAAATCCTTAAAAAGAATTTGCGCTTCTTTAAAGCGGCCTATTTCCAAAACTTTTTCCGCGTTCTTAATTTCCGCTTCCTCTGCGGCTTTTTTTGCAAGGAGCGCGGCTTGTTCTGCCTCAGTCGCCGGACGCTGTCCGAGCAAAGTGGCGCAACCACCAAGGACGATTGGCAAAAGGATCAAATACTTTTTCATGGCTTCTTTTCCCCTTCGACGATCAACGTGCTGAGTTCTTCCAGCCCCGTCAGGTCAGATATATCCTTGACCAGATCTGGAATGCGAAAAACTCGTGCGTCCTTTTTGATAGTTGCTTCGAACTTCGAATAAAGAACTTCTTTCTGATTGTAGTAGCTTCGCATTTGCGAGTACAAGCGCAGGAGTTCTTCATGACCTTTTTGATCCTGCTGTGCCGAACGGAGGTCCAGCCAATATGGAAAGACCCGATTTAACACAACGGTGGTCAGGTGATATCCGCCTTTTTTTATCTCTCGTGAAAAATACTCTGCTTCTTTCAGCTTTGCCTGATCAAAGGCCGTCACCAGACAGAAGTGCGTGGTTGGCGAGACCAGCATGCGATGCACATCTACGGTGCGCTTCAGTAGCTGGCCCTGCCATTGTTCTATATTCAGAAAGAAGTCGCCCAACTCGCGAATGAAATTTGAGCCTGTAAGGGTTTCAAGTATCTTTAAAACCTGTCGAGTGCCCGTTTGCAAAAGCTGGCCCAAGAAACCTGATTTTTTTCCTTCGGGATCGCGGAACCATTTCGCCACGCCTTCGTGGAAAAGCGCTGACAACTTCTGCGGCGCCTGAAGAAAATCAATGGCGTGTTTCGTCGGAGGTGTGTCCAAGATGATCAGATCAAATTCTTTTGATTCATAGACGGAATACAATTTTTCCAGAGCGGTAAATTCTTGTGAACCACTTAAGTTGGTTGAAAGCTGTTGATACAGTCGATTCTTATAAATCTTCTGAACAGCTTCGCTTCTTTTTGCCGCGCGGGCGACAAAGTCATCAAAAGTTTTTTTGTGATCGATGACGGAGGCATAGATTTCCCCCTTGAAGTTTTGGTTAGGCACGCGTGTGATGTCTTTGGTGCCTTCAATACCTAGAGTCTGCGCCAACCGCTTAGCCGGATCGATGGTCAGGACTAAAACCTTTTTTCCTTCTTTCGCGGCGATCACGGCCAACGAAGCCGCAACGGTCGTTTTTCCTACGCCTCCACTGCCGACACAAATCAAAACTTGCGTGTTATTGAAAATATCGAGACTCATAAAACGTCTCCCACTTTTTCAACCAACGCCCAAGCATCTGTTTCAAAGTACAGCGGAATCGCTTTCATCGTAGTGGCTTTTTCTTGGGCCTTGTTCCACATATCTCTTTGATGCACGATTTGATGCTCTAGATATTCAGCGAATTTTGCTAAGTCAGAATTTTCGTTTTGCGTGGCCTTCAACTCTTCATCAGATACTGAAGTTTGAATCATCTTATTTACAATTAGATTGGCGGCGATTGAAAACTCTGCCTGAAGTCTTTGCATAAGCTCTGTGGCTTCCTTTACGGGAAGTTCCTCAGGCAGCGTGACGATATGATACTTGCAAAGATCCTGGTTTCGTAAACACGCATCGATGCTGCGACTTTGTTCGCCCATGGGACCGAACTGCACTGCCTGCGCCATTCCCTTGGGAGCTTCCAAAAGCGCCAGAAAGTGGCCTGTTGCGAAAGCATCAACAACCAAAACATCATAGGGCAAAGGCGGGCCGTGCTGGCGAGGACTGCTAGTGACCTTACCCAAAATGGCCAACTCGGGAAGACCGGGAGCCACATTGATGAAAGCCCTCATAACGGCATTTTCGAAGAATAATTTTGCCAGGCTCTCGACCTTGATAAGGTGGCGCGCGTATTCCTGCAAACAGGCTTCTCCGGTCCACAGTGCGACAGACAAATTCTTTTTGATTTCAGTCGGCTTAAAGGTGATCTCGGCAAGGTCAAAAAAGTCTTTGTAAAAACTTTGATCCCCCAGCTCCACTAAAAGGACCTTCTTGCCTTCTCGACTTTTCTTAAGAGCCAGGGCCGCGGCGATAACGGACTTTCCCACGCCCCCTTTTCCGGTCACAAAGTGAATCTCTTGCTTCATACGTTCTAAGAGTGTCGCTGACCTCGGAAATATAGGCATTACGCGGCGCGATAGCGTTGCCTTCAGTCAGGGACTCTTCTAATATCCATCGGTTTTATATTAGGAGAAAAAGACATGAAATCGAATGTAGAAAAAGTCTCTAATCTTTCCCGCAAATTGAGCATCGAAGTGCCTGCGGCTGCCGTGGCATCAGCTTTCAATAAAATTTACTCTGGCATCCAAAAGGACGTAACGATCAAGGGATTCCGCAAAGGTAAAGCACCTTTGGCAACAATCAAAAGCATCTATGGCGACCGTGTTAAACAAGACGTCGTTCAAGAACTTGTCCAAAAACACTACGCGATGGCTTTGGACGAACACAAGCTTGAGCCCATCAGCTACCCTGAGTTTGAATTTGCCGACCCAACTGAAAACAAAGATTTTTCTTTCTCTGCAAACTTTGACGTGCGCCCCGAGATCAACTTGAAAAAATACGAAGGTTTGGAAGTTGAAAAGGAAAAGTTCGAACTTGATAACTCTAAGGTTGATCAGGTTTTAGAAAACATCCGTTCTTCACGTGCTACTTTCGAAACTGTTACTGAAGGTCGCGCCGTAAAAATGGGCGATATCGCCGTTATCAATTTCGAAGGCTTCATGGGCGGCGCACCTTTGGAAAACGGTTCTGGAACAAACCACCACCTTGAATTGGGCGCAAAACAATTCATTGAAGGTTTTGAAGAAGGTATCGTCGGAATGAAAGCAGGAGAAACTAAAACTCTTTCTTTGAAATTCCCAGATCCATACCACTCCGCAGATCTTGCTGGTAAGCCGGTTGAGTTCAAAGTGACTTTGAACGAGATCAAAGCGAAAGTTTTGCCTGAGCTCAATGACGAATTCATTAAATCTTTGGGCGGCCCAAGTGATTTGGCTGCTTTGAAAAAGACGATCACTGAGGACTTAGAGCAAACTGAACAAAAACGTATCGACGACGCTTTCAAAAATCGTATGTTGAAAAAGCTTGTTAAAGAAAATCCAGTGGAAGTTCCTCCTTCTTTGCTTAAAGAACAAAAGGCTTCTTTGGTTGAAGACTTCAAAAAGCGCATGACTGAACAAGGCATGGGCCCTAACGATTTCGCTTCTTATGTTGATAAATGGGACAGCGACTTCGAAAAAACAGCGGCGGAAATGATTCAGTCTTCTTTCCTAGTGGATGCGATCGCTAAGAAGCATGACTTGTTCGCGAAAAAAGAAGATCTTGATGCGAAATTTCAGGAATACGCTCAACAAACGAATATCGAAGAATCACGCATCCGTGAATTCTACGGTCGTCCAGAGCAAGCAAGCCGTTTGACTTACATGATCACTGAAGAAAAAGTGATCGATTTCTTGAAAAAGACTGTAAAAATCAAGGAAGTTCCAGCTGGTTCTTTGAAAGAAGAAGGCAACTAAGCTTCCCACCTTTCTTAAAGGCAAAAAGGCTCCCACAAGGGGGCCTTTTTTATTTTCCCGATAAGATATTTAGAAGCGTCCCTCCCCTGCCTCGACAGCAATCGTCGGCAATAAAAACTGCGCCACAGTTGAAGATGTTGAAATCGTCGCCTTCTTGGTGAGCTTAAAAGAATTTCGATTGAGCGAGTCCGATGGACAGAGCTTCTTCACCGAAAGTGAAGTTATGAATACTTACATCGAAATTGCGGGAACTGAGCTTTCAATAAACTGCCAATAGTTGAATCTATTGACAGTTATTGTACTCTTCAAAGTATCTTTGACAGATAGAATACTGCGAGCTGCAGTCATTAATATCAGAAGATGTATACTGAGCCGTGGGACATTGGCGGGCGGCATCTCGTTTAACTGTAGCGATGAATGTGCCTTCTGCCATTGGCTGAATATTTCGACTAAATACGCGGAACCGAATTGTATTTCTTCCGGTCTCCAAGAGCGGCTTCTGAAAAATAGTAGAGATCCAAAGATTGAAAGCCTCTTTGCTTTTTCCTCGGTAACCATCGTATTCCATAGTTTTAGAGCGTGTCGAGCCGTCGGCATGCGTTGCTGTTAGTTCGACTCGATCGGTTCTGGAGTCTTGAGGTCCGACGAAATAATCATAAGCTGCGGGATTCAAAGCTGTGTCACGACAAGTGTAAACTGCCGAGCCGCTGCCATTAAAACCGCTGCAAATAACTCGCACGGTGCCAGAAATAGGCGTCGCTGACAGTTCGTTTCCACGCGAGAAACCCACGTATTCTGCAGATGCTATGGAAGTAAATAATAGAATTGAAGTCATCACCTTCAACATGAAAGGCCCCCTCTGCCTGCCACATTTTGCTGTGGGCGTAGAGTAGGGCCTCTAAACATCAGAAGCAATAACTAGCGCGTCAAGGCCTTCAATGTGCCCCATGCTTTAAGATAGCTAAATGCCTGATATGCTTGATAATCTCTTTTGAAAATTTGTTCGCGTGGCGACAACTTTTCTTCCTTCTTTGAACCTACATCTTTCCACCAAGCCAATGCGCCTTCTTCAGCACTTTGTTTTGTGTCAAGTTTTTCAGCCGCTTTTTCTCGATCACCTTTCAAGTGTCCCGCGATATCTCCTTCACGTGTCGTTGGAGATTTTACGACCGCTTTGGAAAATGCTTCCGGATCGACGTCATCGATTTCAATATCAGGATGAATGCCCTCTGCCTGAATGGAAATACCACTTGGAGTGTAGTAACGTGCTACCGTCAACTTCAAGCCGCTGCCATCGCCAAGCTTAATCACAGACTGAACAGAACCTTTGCCAAACGTTCTTTGACCGACGATCAATGCTCGCTTGTTGTCTTGTAAAGCCCCCGAAACAATTTCACTCGCACTGGCCGTGTATTCATTCACAAGAATCACAACCGGGAAGTTTGTGTATTGTCCGCGGCGAGTTGCGACAGCCACCTCTTTATCGTTTTTATTGCGTCCGATCGTACTAACGATCGTTCCTTCTTTAAGAAACATATCGCTAACTTTAACGGCTTGATCCAAAAGACCGCCAGGATTTCTGCGCAGGTCAATCAAAAGGCCCGCCGTGTTTCCATTGTTTTCTTTCATGTGCTTTTCAATCGCTTTTTGCAGATCCTTCGCGGTGTTCTCAATAAAGCTCGTGATTTTCACATAAGCAAAACCATCGCCTAAATCTGTGTATTTTACAGATTTGATTTTAACACTTCCTCGCGTCACAGTGATATCGCGTGGTTTATCTTCGCCATCACGAACGACACGAAGGATGACTTTACTGCCCCGTTTGCCGCGCATTAATTGCGAGGCTTCGACCAGGCTCACACCTTTCGTGCTATGACCATCGACTGCTATGACTTTATCACCCGCTTTGATACCGGCTTCCCAAGCAGGAGCGTCTTCAATGGGTGAAATAATTGTCAAAACACCGTTCTGAATAGAGATCTCAATTCCTAGACCACCGAATTCACCGCTGGTCTCGGTTTCAAAGTCTTTGAAAATATCCGGAGGCATGAAGTTCGTATGCGGATCCAACTCTCGCAACATTCCTTTAATAGCGCCATAAACCAGCTTCTTGGTATCAACGGGCTCGACGTAGTACTGTTGGATCAGATTAAGAACCTTCGAGAAATTCTGAAGATCAGCGTATCGCTCTTGTGCGAAGGCTCGAATCTGAAAGCCCGTCTCGGCCATTATAAAGAGAGTCAGCAAAAGAGCGAATCCCAGGATGTAGGTTTTCCAGTAGCGTTTCAATGATTGCATAGTGTTTTAGAGTCCTTTCATCCACTGCTGCGGGTCGTAGGGTTCGGAAAAATGTCTAATTTCGAAATACAATCCAGGGTTGCCTTCGCGGGCAGCTTCACCCACCTGTGCGAGCACTTGTGACTGAGTGATTTCATCACCCAAATTCACCTTCACTTCTTCGGCATGCGCATAGACGGTGTAATAATGGTCGCCATGATCCACGATCACCGTCTTGCCGAAGCCGGGCAGTTCGCCAACATATGAAATACGTCCTTCAAAAACTGATTTAATAGGACTGCCTTTTGCCGCAGAAATAAAAATTCCTTTGTGCGATATAGTATAGGGGTGATCTTCCCCTTTCATAAGTCCAAATTTTTGTGTCACGACGCCGGAAAGAGGTTGAGGCAAAGCTCCTTTGTGATCGGCGAATGATGGTTTAAAAAGAAGATCAAAAAGTCCAGCGTCGTCAATATTGTACTGCAAGGACTTTTCCCGAAGACCATTGATTTTATTGATCGCAAAAAGTTTGTTCTTGCGAATGCCGTCAAGAAGGCGCCCTTTCAGATCCTGTTCTTTGCGAAACTGTTTTTCCTGAGCCAGGATTTTATTTTCAATCGCTCTTAAACTGTCTAATCGCTGGGCCAGCATTTGTTTTTTATTCTGTAGCTCTTTAAGATCCCGACCATAATTTTTGATAAGATCCAGATCCCGCGCCGCCACGATCCCCAAGATTTTCAAATTTCTTTCCAAAGAGGCTGAGCTGTCTGAAGAAAATAGAAATCGAGCCACTGAAGGGCCGCCCAGCTTATAGATAGCTCGTAGCCTTTCAGCCAAAAGAGCCTTCTGCGATCGCGAACGCTGATCAAGTTCCTCGACTTTTTGCGTGAGGTTGCGAATATTCACCTCAAGAAACGCGCGCTGCTGGGATAGGTCGCCTTTCTCGGTGACAATCTTTTTAATTTTTTTGTTCAATTGGTAAAGAGCTGAAAGAACCTGGCGCTGTTTAAGTTCTGCGTCCTCAATATTCTTCTTCTGAGCCTCAAAGTCTTTGGCAATAGTATCCGCTGCCGTCGACGCCATAGATTCTGTCGTCACCGTCGCAAGGAAACATATTGCCACAAGAATTCGCGTCAGCGCCAAAGTCACACCCGACTTCCCGCATAGCCGTCATTAAGACGGCGTACACACAGATAGGAAGCCAAAGAACCCAGGCTGGTTCCCGCAACGATAAAAAAGAACAAAGAAGAAAGGCTGATAAAGTGAATATGCTCACCCAGCTGAAGGAAGCTGAGCCGAGTTGTTAAAAAGCTCTTGAGGGCCGTAAATAACAAAAGACAAAAAATCAACCCGAGCACCGAAGAGCTGAATCCAAGCACAGCACCTTCAACCATAAATGGCTTGCGAATCATGCTAGGAGTGGCTCCGATCATCTCAAGAACCACAATTTCTTCTTTTCTATTCTGAATCGAAGCTCTAATGGCATTTGATATGACAAAGAGTGCGGCGGCCAAAATCACAAAGCCCAAAAGACTGAATGTCGCTTCGATCGTTGTTACCAACGAGGAGTATTTTTCAACCCAATCCTGGCCGTAGCTGACTTCATCAACTCCCTCCAGTCCCTTGACCTCACTGGCAAGTGATCGCAGAACCTGAATTTGTTCAGCAGGACTGACATCGGCAGCAAGGCTGACTTGCAAGCTGGCAGGAATTAGTCTTAAAAGCTCTTCATCCTGTGAAATATCCGGGGCATAACTTGCCATCTGCGCACGAAAGTCGCTAAGAGCTTTCTCTTGATTAACAAGTTGGATGGCGCCAATTTTGCCGGACTCTTTTAGCTTCTTTTCGATAAACAGCCGGCCCTGCTCAGAAAGATCTTGGGAAAGATAGACGGTCATTTGTACGTCTTCTCCCCACAGGGTCAGAATATTTTTAAAATTTTGCGAAATCAGAAGGCCCGAAGCCATCACCGCAAAACAAGCAGTAACAACAACCAGCGTAGATATTTTTAGGGCAAGGTTTTTTTGTGAAGACCTCATTTTTTATCCCCGACAATCATTCCATCACGAAGCTCTAATGTGCGTTTGTTCCTACGCTTCACCATTTCGTGGTCATGGGTGGCGACAAAGACTGTGGTTCCTTGGGCACAAACACGCTCTAACAGATCCATGATTTCTTCGCTTAAACGCGGATCAAGATTGCCCGTAGGTTCGTCGGCAATCAAAACGCCGGGTTGATGAATAATCGCGCGCGCGATCGCGGTTCGCTGCTGTTCGCCGCCAGAAATATAATCGGGATATTGATCGTGCTTGTGAGACAGTCCCACTTGTTCCAGAACTTCAGACACACGACGGGCAATTGCTGGGGGTTTATCGCCACGAACGACTAAGGGCAAAGCCACGTTTTCAAAGATTGTTCGATCTTTTAAGAGCTTGAAATCCTGAAAGACGACGCCAATTTTCCGGCGGAATAAGGGAATTTGTCCGTCTTTGATTGAAATAAGATCATGCCCCGCTACTTTCACATCACCCGAAGTGGCGATGTCATACGCGGAAATCATTTTGAAAAGCGTTGTCTTCCCGGCACCACTGGGTCCCGTTAGAAAAACGAATTCGCCCTTGTCGATGCGCAAATCAACATTTTTTAATGCGTGAACCGGGCCGGGATAAGTCTTATAGACGTGAGAGAATTCAATCATCCCTTTATCTTATGAAAGACTCGCAGGGATGAATACTCGCCGGAAGTCGAGGTTTTGTATTGAAATGAAACTTTTCGCCCCGGTTAGGGCATCCCCCCCGCCATCAGGGTATCAATGATCGTCGAGTGTTGTCGGCGCAAGGCCAATTTGATGGCCTCTTCAGTCCGGTTGGACCCCATTCTTAAAACAGAGTCGTAAGGTGTTTTAATTGTCTTCATCACGGCACCATTACAGAATATACGACTGACTAAGAAAGGATTTTGTAAACCCCAGTCCTCTGTTTGTACATGATATTTCTGTCCGCGTACGGTGATATCTGAATTGAAACCTTTTTGCACTTCTACAAACCTCGCAAAAGAAGCTAACAGAAATTCTTCCCGTTCTCATCAATTTTTTCTTGGTCCCATTGTGAATTGAAACTAAAGTGGTTACATAAATTGAAGGGGCTTTACGATGAGAGCAGTACGTTTCACGCTGATAGCTTTAGCATTTCTATTTTCTCTTGCGACGATGGCACAAGAAAATCCGCCACCACCTTGGAAAGGCGAGGCAGAGGCCGGCGCCATCATTGTTAGCGGAAACAACGATTCTGAATCGTACAACGCAAAGGCAAAAACAGAATACACTATTGAAAAGAATCTTTATGCTGCTTTCGGTCGATATCTTAAGACAAATTCTTTGGGTGTCGAAAGTGCGCGCAATTGGGAAATCGGTGTCCGCTACGAGCATCAACTTGCCGATTATTTAAGTGTTTACGTAGGTCAAAAAGCGGAAAGTGATATCTTCAACGGCTATTTACAAAGGGACTCTACGGACGCGGGTCTTAAATACTTCCTTGTTAAAACTGATGAAACAAAATGGACACTCGAGGCCGGTTATCGCTATCAAAAAACCCTGCCCACTGCGGGCGGAACTCTTCATGACAACCTTGGCCGTGTCTATTCGGAATACAACAGAACTCTGGATAAAACCTTGTCGTTCAAGTATTGGGCTGAGTATTTGCCAAACTTCACAGAACCTGATGCTTACCTTGCAAACACCGAAGCCTCTTTGAACATTATGTTAAATTCGATTTTCTCTTTGAAGCTCGCTTATCTTTTACAATATCAAAATGTTCCTTCTGTCAGTGGCAAATACACGACAACCACAACAACAATGAATCTGGTGGCGAAATTTTAGGGAAAGGACACCCCCCATGTTTAAGGAATTCAAAGCCTTTATAATGAGAGGAAACGTTTTAGATCTGGCAGTCGGTATTATTATCGGCGCCGCCTTCGGCAAAATCGTTTCTTCCTTTGTTTCTGACATTCTGACTCCGGTGATTAGCATTGGCGCAGGCAAAGTGGATTTTTCAAACTTATTCCTGGCGCTTAATGGTGAGCACTACGCAACTCTTGAAGAAGCAAAAAAAGCGGGAGTCGCTACTATTAATTACGGACTATTCATGAATGTTGTCTTGGATTTTTTGATCGTGGCCTTTGCGATCTTTCTGATTGTTCGCATTGCGAACAGAATGAAAAAGGAAGAAGTTCCTCCGCCGCCGAATAGTAAAGAATGCCCCGAATGTCTTTCAACTATTCCCTCGAAAGCTCGCAAGTGTGCTCACTGCGGAAGTCCCCAGGCTGCATAAGCTGCAGCCCAAAAGGGTCATCCGTAGAAGAATAAGGGGTTTCTGCCATAAAGAGCGACGAGACTATTTCATCGCTCTTTATATTTGAAGATCGCAGCATACTTCACCCACTTTCTCATTTTGATACGTAAACCTTTTGTTCATCCCTGCCGATAATTGGTACTGGTATTGCATCACCTATTTTCATCGGGGAGGAATCAAATGAATAAGATTTCACGCACAACGGACAGAACAGTTGTCAAAATCTTTATCAACTTTATTACCGCCACATCGTTGTTTTCCTCTATAGCATTAGCTCAGGGCTCGGGAGCTTCTGGAAACGGCAGTCCGACGACTCAAAACAACACCTCAGGACAACAGCAGCAGCAACCGCAAGCTTCAACGGTCCCTACGATCACGACCTATCCCTACGCTGCGCCTACTTATAATGAGTGCCGCGACGCTCGTGATAAAATGGACAGAGCCGAAGAAAAAATCGGTGAGGCTTGTAAGAAAGCGGGACTTGGGTCCGCAAAAGACTGTATTTCCAAAGCCAAGTCTTGTGCGACAGCTTCTGGCGAAGATTCTTTCGACACAACGGCCGCTTTCGCCACGGTCCTTGGAATGTCTTCAACAGCGGCGACAGGCTTACAAAATATCAGCAACGCTTGCCCACAAATGAACGGCCGCGATTACTTTACAGAAAAAAACAATATTCAAAAAGAGATCAAAGACACTGAAAAAGAACTGGCGGAGCTGAACGACGACAAAGCTCAGATTCAGGAAGACTATCAAAAAGAGATGGATAAAATCCAAGAGACTCTGACCAAAGCACAAGAGGACTACAAGGCAAAATCCCTTGAAATTGACACAAAAGAGCGCGAGCGCATCGCTGATTTCAACTCAAGCCAAAATCAAGCTAAGGAAGAAATGCGCAAAAAGGGATCTGACATCTTAAAGCTGCGTGGCCAATTGGTTCAATCACAACGTGATAAAGCGTTGAAAATGATTGCTATGACAGAGGCTTCTGGTAAGCGCGCCTGCATGAAAGCCGTTAACGACGCGAAAAAATCTTATGACAGTGTTTCTTCCGCCACTAGTGCAAATCACATTGCTCAAGCGAAGAAAAAGCGTCAGGAGCTTATTAATATTTACAACGATTGTATGGATGCCTTTGACCAACAACGTGTCGCTTTGAATGAATCCAAAAAGCAAGAACAAGACGAATTGACTAAACAAATTGCGGATATTCAATCAAGCTTTGATGAGATTCAAAACAGCTTGAATTTGGCTTCTTCGCAACTGGAAGAAATGAAGCAGGCGTCTGTTAAAGAAAAATCAGATGCCCTTCAAAGTGTTATTGATTTAGGCACGCGCTCTCAGACACAAATGCAAACTGCCTATACTAAGATGCAGGAAAACTTGAAAACACTGGCCTCCAAACAAGCAAGTCTGCAGGCGGCTTTGAATCGCGCCAACCAATCTTTAATGACATTGGGGCCTGCACCAAAGCGTGGGGCGGAAGATACTGCGGATGAGGCGTCCAGTGAGATTTCATCCCAAATTAATATTATTTCGAGCATCCAAAGAAACTTCCCTTCTTGTACGAACGAAGTCGCTACGGCTAAAGAAAAGCTAAAAAGCCTGGGTGTAAAGTAACCCGTCTTCCGACTAGTCTAGTATCCCTGGACCCATACCCATCACACTGTTAGAATGGGGGCTTGTTAAAGGAGCCCCCACTCGTGTTAAAAAAGATTGTACTGTTTATTGTCGCCCTTGGACTTATTGGCATCCTCAGCGCCTACCTTATTATCAAGTCTGTTCAGTCGGGTTTACCGCAACTAATCACTGTTAAAGACTACCAGCCTCTTCTAGTTAGTCAGGTTTATGACCGTCACGGAAAAAAGATCGGTGAGTTCTTCCGCGAAAGAAGAACGTTAATTCCTTACGAAAAAATTCCTAAGCACGTCGTGAATTCCTTTCTGGCAGCGGAAGACGACCAGTTCTTCGAACACAAGGGCATCAACCCGCAAGCGATTTTCCGGGCCGCTTTAGCCAACTTACGCGCAGGTCGTTCTGTTCAAGGGGGATCGACGATCACGCAACAAGTGGCCAAAACACTTCTGTTGACTGATGAAAAAACTTTGACTCGGAAAGTTCGTGATATTCTGCTGGCTATCGAAATGGAAAAGAACCTAAGTAAAGAAGACATTTTGTTCCTTTACTTAAACCAAATTTACTTCGGTCAGGGCGCCTACGGCATTGAACAAGCAGCCCAGACCTACTTCCGTAAGCCTGCGAGTAAATTAACTTTATCTGAAACAGCGATTCTTGCCGGACTTCCCAAAGCACCCAGCGCCTATAGTCCGGTTCGCAACCCTTCGCGTGCAAAAGAACGTCAGATTTACGTGCTTCGTCGCATGGCTGACGTCGGCTATGTTAAGAAGGACGAAGCGGAAGCGGCGATTAAAGAGCCCGTCAAAGTTTTTGTGCGCGAAAACTATGAAGAATACGCCCCCTTCTTCCTGGAAACTGTCCGTCAGCTCTTGGTCACCCAGTTGGGCGAGGACATGGTTTTAGATAAAGGGCTGCGCATTCATACAAGCCTTGATCTGGAAAAACAGTTGGCGGCTCAAGACGCTGTTCTTGCGGGCTTGAAAGGCTTGGACAAACGCCAGGGCTATCGCGGGCCAATCAAAAATATTTCTGACGAAGAAGATATGGAAGAGTTTCTAAAAGAAACTCAGAAGAAACTGATCTCAGATTTTACACCAGAAAGAACCATTCTGCCCGAAGGTAAATTTGCAGATATCGTTCCTGCGAAAGACACCAAATCAGAGGTGTCTCTTCTTCCGCCCTATATCAAACTGAGAGACTCGGTTCAGGGCATTGTGCAAGAGGTGAATGATGATACTGGATTGGTCACGGTAAAACTTCCGGAAGCTCTGGGGCTTATTGATATTGACACAATGACTTGGGCGCGCCAGCCAGACACAGAGGTGCGCTACGACTTAGGAGTTATTAAAAAGCCATCCCAAGCCTTGAAGAAGGGCGACGTCATTTTAGTGAAAGTGGTTGCAGAAAAATTTTCTTCTAACCGCATCACTAACGCGAAGAAAAAACCGGCAAACCTTCCTGATTTCACAAAATTTGTCGCACTAGAACTGGATCAGGAACCCTTGGTAGAAGGCGCCTTGATTTCTTTCGATCAGGACTCACAGGATGTGGTGGCCATGGTCGGCGGCTCCAGCTTTGCCAAAAGCGAATTTAATCGTGCGATTCAAGCTCCCCGTCAAACCGGGTCTGCATTCAAAGCCATCGTTTACGCTTCTGCTTTAGACAAAGGGTACACACCAGCGACGCCCATTATGGATGCGCCGATTGTCTTCGAAGAAGGCGGTTCGGCAGACGATTCTGAGGGACAAGGTGATCCAAAAGTTTGGAAACCGTCCAATCACTCAAAAAGCTTTGGTGGTGACATCCTTTTCCGAAATGCATTGGTTAAATCATTAAATATTCCCACGGTGAAAATCATCGAGGACGTGGGCGTGCCATGGGCTACGGACTATGCAAAGCGCCTGGGTATTTATTCACCTTTGAATCCGGACTTCACGTTGGCCCTGGGTTCCAGCAGCGTGACGTTGTATGAAATGACCAAAGTTTTTGCCGAGTTTGGCCGCCTGGGAAAACGACTTTCGCCTTTGCTGATTCACAAGGTGGAAGACGCTCAAGGTAAATCCTTACTTAAAGTTATGAGTCTGGACACACGCTTTGAAAAAGAGCTCAAAGCTATCAACGACGAATTTGAAAATCGTCGCAAAGCTTTTCTGGAAATCGTCAACGACCCTGCGAAACTGGAAGAACTTAAGAAAAAAGATCCTAAGCATGCAAAGATTGATGAAAGTATTTTCTTCCAGGATCCAGATCAACTGATTCGCCCGACAACAGCTTACGTTATGACAACACTTCTCAAAGGGGTGGTTGAAGACGCTGGCGGAACTGGTGGAAGAGCGCGCGCTGTGGGTCGCGAAGTCGCTGGAAAAACTGGTTCCACCAACAACTACTTTGACGCGTGGTTTATCGGCTACAGCCCACAAATCGCAACAGGCGTTTGGGTGGGCTTTGACAAAGAGAAGAGCATTGGCAAAGGCGAGGTTGGTGGACGTGCGGCGTTACCTATATGGGTAGATTACATGAAAGCCGCTCACGAAGGACTTCCTCAGATGACTTTCCCGATTCCTGAAGGTATTGTGTTTGCAAATATTGATGCTGACACAGGAAAACTGGCTTCGGCTCAGACTAAAAAAATTATTCGTCAGGCCTTTGTTGAAGGAACGGAACCCACTCTTTCTTCAAGCAAAGCGGAAGAAGCCACGGACTTTTACAAACAGGATCTCTCTGAATGAAAGATATTCACCTCTGGGGGGTGAAACAAAACAATCTAAAAAACATTGAGGTCAAAATTCCGGTCGGTTCAATGACGGTGATTTGTGGCCCCAGTGGTTCAGGAAAGTCTTCACTTGCCTTCGAGACTCTTTTTGCCGAAGGCCAACGACGCTTTATCGAAAGCATGTCGAACTACGCACGGCAGTTTTTAAACAAGGCTCCCAAACCTGACATCGAGGGCATTAGCAATATTCCTCCAGCTATTTCCATCGAACAAAAGAACACGGTTAAAAGCTCCCGCTCGACAGTCGGTACGACGACTGAAATCATCGACTATCTTCGTTTACTTTACGAAAAAATCGGAAAGTCCTACTGCCCGACACATCATTGTCCAACGGAAAAAGAAAGTGTCACTGAAGCCACGGAAAAAACCATCAAAGAGTTTTCCGGAAAACGCGGCTACATCCTGGTAGAAATCAGCGAAGAAGGTCGCGTCGCTCAAGGCAAGAAACTTCACTCTTTACTTTTGCAAGACGGCTATCTGCGTATCTATATCCCAAAGGGAACTGACACCAAGCCCGCTCCGGAAAAAGCCGCCAAAAAGAAGACTGCGAAAAAAGCCTCAAAACGAGCCACACCAGAATTCGTTCCTGCCGCACCTGTCGTTCCGAGTGGTTTGACTCACGAAGAAATGGGTACCGTCGTTGAAATCGGTGATGCCGCTGCAATAAAGAAAGGTCTTCCCAAAGAGACCTTCTATCTGGTTATCGACCGCATGAGCTTCAACGAAGATGAGCGCGGCCGTATTGCCGATTCACTGACTCAGGCCTATGAAGCCAGCATTAAGTACAATACGACGAACATCACTCGTCGAGCCACGATTCTAACGACGGAAGGTCAGCGCCTTCAAGTCAGTGAAGAAGCGTCGTGTCCGGTTTGTGGTTATACTCCCCCACCGCTGAGTTCTCGACTATTCAGTTTTAATTCTCCTATTGGGGCTTGCCCGACTTGTAAAGGTTTTGGCAACACGCTGGATATTGACGAAGGCAAAGTCATTCCAAATCCAAACATGAGTCTTGCCCAAGGCGCTTTGAGTCCTTTTTGGATGCCCAGCGCCGCTCATGAAAAGAAACAGCTTTTAAGCTACTGCAAAAAAGCGAAGATCGATGTCCACACACCTTGGAAAGATCTGCCTAAGGCACAACGCGAAGACATCTGGAATGGCAACAAAGAGTTCTTTGGTGTTCGCGGTCTTTTTGAATACCTAGATCAGATAAAATACAAGATGCACGTGCGCGTGTTCATCTCGCGCTTTCGCAGTCCGTTCCTTTGCCCGACTTGCAAGGGAGCCCGTCTTCGCCCTGAAGCTAATAATGTTTTGGTGGCAAATGCCAATATCAATGATCTGTCGACCATGACGATCGAAGATTTGCATCAATTCTTTCAAAAGCTAGAAGTGACTCCACATCATCAGGAGCTTGCAGGAGAAATCCTGAAGCAAATCCGTTCGCGCTTGGAATTTCTTATGCGCGTCGGAGTTCACTATTTGTCTCTGAGTCGTGAGACTCGCACACTTTCTGGCGGAGAATATCAACGCTTGATTCTGGCCAATCAACTGGGCATGGGACTATCGCAAGCTTTGTATGTACTTGATGAGCCCACCGTAGGCCTTCACCCCCGCGACAATGATCGACTGATTTCCATTCTTAAAGACCTTAAAGAACTGGGCAACACGCTGGTCATTGTTGAGCATGACCATGACGTCATCAAATCCAGCGAACACATCATCGAGATGGGTCCTGGTTCTGGATATTTGGGCGGAGAAGTGGTTTACTCGGGGCCAACAGACGATTTCTATGATTTTGAAAAATCAAACACCGTTCCCTATTTAAAACCAAATAAGAATAAAGCCCCTTTGCGCGTGTCCCGTCCCGTGGATGTAGACTCGTACAAAGTGAAGCTGGAACTAAAAGGCGCCAAAGGTCACAACTTAAAAAATCTGGATGTGACCATTCCCTTGAATCGTTTAGTCACGGTCACGGGCGTGAGTGGCTCGGGCAAGTCGACCCTCATTACCAAAACACTTTACCCTGCTTTGGCCCGCGCCCTGGATCTGGAATATCTTCCAGCACAAGATTACGCCGGCCTTGAAGGCACAGAGCATATCAAAAACGTGCTTTTGATAGATCAATCTCCGATTGGTAAGTCTGCGCGAAGTTCACCGATCACTTATTTAAAGGCCTTTGATGCTATTCGTACTATCATGGCGAGCACACCCGAGGCTCAGTCTCGCGGATATACTCCCGGCACTTTCAGCTTGAATGTGGATGGCGGACGTTGCCCGGCCTGTAAGGGCACGGGGTACGAAGAAATCGACATGATGTTCATGGATAACGTGGTTATTCCCTGTGACGTCTGTGACAGCAAAAAATATCGGCCCGAGATTTTAGAGATCCAATACAAGAATAAAAATATTCATGAAATCTTGTCGATGACCGTGAATGAGGCCATGAACTTCTTTGTGGCTCACCCGAATATCCGCAAGCCTTTGAGCGTCCTCAAGGAAGTGGGTCTGGATTACCTGCAACTGGGTCAGCCAGCCAATTCGCTCAGCGGTGGGGAATCCCAGCGCCTGAAAGTGGCTAAAGAGCTTTCTCAGGTGAATCAGAAGGCTACGCTTTATATCCTAGATGAGCCCACCACTGGCCTGCATTTTCGCGAAGTGGACCTGCTCATGAAGGTTTTAAACAAACTGATTGAAACTGGTGGCAGTGTCGTGGTTGTTGAACACAATTTGGATGTTATTCGCGGCTCTGATTATGTCATTGACCTGGGGCCTGAAGCGGGTAAAAAAGGCGGAAACATAGTGGCCGTGGGGTCTCCTGAAGACATCATGAAGACCAAAAAAAGTCTGACGGGCCAGTATTTGAAGCGCTATTTAGAAGACCAAAAAGGTCCTTAAAGTTTGGAAAAAGATGTTACCTGAGATCAAAAAGTTAGTCGTCGAACTCAAACCATACAAAAAAACGATCGCTATTGTCGCGGTGGCCGGAGTCGCCTACGCCTTGGCGGCTGCTAAGTTTGCTTTCATGACGAAATCTTTGTTCGATGCACTTTCGGCTTCCAATCACCAGGAAATCTTGAACCTAGTTCCCTTGGCGTTGGGACTTGCGCTAGTGATGGCAGTTGGTCGCTACTATCATATTTATCTTATGAACTATGTTGCCGAGTGCGTGGTGCAAAACATCCGTCAGAAGTTGCAACAGAAATTCATGAGCTTGAATCTTTCTTTCCACAATAATTATCACGCGGGCTCTGGCGGTCTGATCAGTCGTATCTTAAATGATATTCGAACCATTCAAGACGGCTTGCGCGTTGTTGCGGATATTTTCCTGCATCCTTTATTGCTTATCGCTCTGGTCACGAACCTTTTCCGCATTGACTGGAAACTTACGCTGGGCACGATGATTGCCGTTCCGTTCATTGCAGGGATTCTAAAATCCATCTCTCGCAGTATGAGAAAATATATTCCTCAGGAACGAGATGCCTTAGAGTATATGACGTCGACAATCAAAGAAAGTTTGGATGGCGTACGCATTATCCAGTCATTCAATCTTGAAAAGGACATGGCGAAACGTCTGATCGATGATTCCAATAAGTATTTGGATATCCGCAAAACGATTTACAAACGCCAGGAAGCCGCTGGCCCCGCGACTGAGCTTATTGCGACCTTCATTCTTTTGGGCGTCCTTCTTTACACGAGCTTTGAAGTGGCCGCGGGCAGAGCAACGCCAGGAACTTTCATTGGATTTTTGACTTCGCTTTTAATGATCAATCAACCCATCAAGCGAGTTCAGGAAGCTTACGTACGCATTCAGGAAGTCACTATTTCCGTGCAGCGTATTTTTTCAATTATCGAGGATCCCTCTGAAGTTCCACAAAGTCCTGCCAACAAACCTTTTCCTAAAAACTGGAAGAAGATCACTTACCGCAACGTCAGCTTTTCTTATGGCAAAGACATGATTCTTAAGAACATCAATCTTGAGATCAATCGCGGTGAAGTCGTCGCTTTGGTCGGAGCCAGCGGCAGCGGTAAGTCCACAATTGTAAATTTACTAGAAAGATTCTTTGACGCCACTTCAGGCGAAATCTTGATAGACGACACAAACATCCTGGATCTAAATCTTCAGGATCTGCGTCGCAACGTCGCTCTGGTTACTCAAGATGTCTTCCTTTTCAGCGACACCATCGAAAAGAACATTTGGGCCGGAGATTACAATAGAAGCCGCACTGACGTAGTGCAAATGGCGAAATTAGCTAACGCCCACGACTTCATTATGAAAATGCCCAAAGGATATGAAAGCCGGGTCGGCGACCGCGGCAATCTGCTTTCAGGTGGTGAAAAACAACGTATCAGCATCGCCCGGGCAATGTTTAAAGATGCTCCGTTGCTTATTCTAGATGAGGCGACTAGCGCCCTAGACACGGCCAGCGAGATCGAAGTGCAAAAAGGCCTGGATCATTTGATGGAAGGCCGTACGGCCCTGGTGATTGCTCACCGCCTATCCACTATCCAAAAAGCTGACAAGATTGTCGTTTTAAAGAACGGTGAGATCGTCGAAGTTGGGAATCATAGTCATCTTTTAGGCCAGCAGGGCGAATATTTCCGCTTTCACAGCCTCCAACATACTTAATTTCTCAGATTGAGACACTCGATCCAAGCTTTTGCAGGATTCGCACTCATTTTAGACAGTCCCACCTAAAGTTCGTCTACTTTCTTGACGATAAAAGATTTGACACTTTTTTCGTCACTGACTGAAAGGAACGGACTTATGATTAATTGGGATGAGTTTGAACATATACATGTGATTAACAAGCTCAAACAGATTCTCAGCGCTTGGTGGAACATTGACGTGGTTTTCACTGATGAGCGCGGCGCTTTGAAAGGTTATGACTCTGATAAAGTCACCTTCAACAATCCAGCGATCAATGCTCTTGTTAAAAAAGAAGCCGGTCAATCCAGCATTGCAGAGCTGGTTACAAAATCTTTGGATGATCTAAGAACTTCGCAAAATCGCTACAGCCTGCGCAAGTGGGACATGGTTGGCTTTGATGTCGGTGTTTTTCCGATCATGATCGATAATGATTGTGTGGGCACCGTTGTTGCGATGGGATTCTTCCGTGACTCTAACTACACCGACCGCCTGACTGAAATTCGTGAACGCCTTGCCGCTTTCGGCATGTCTGGCGAAGTGATCGAAAAATGTTTGGGCAAATTAAAATTCCTGGACGATCAGGATCGTGCTCACTTCAGCGAGCTTTGCGAATTGGTTGCACAAGAGATTGTCACCCTTCACCTTGAAATTTCTTCTCGCGAAGACCGCATCAAGGAGTTAAATAAGGAACTTGGCAACCGCTTTAAATATGACAACATGATCGGCAAATCCAAGCCCATGCAATCACTGTATGCACTTCTTGATAAAATCAAAGGTGCGGATTCGACAGTGTTAGTGCAAGGTGAAAACGGTACGGGTAAAGAGTTGATTGCAAAATCAATCCACTACAACTCGAACCGCAAAGACAAACCGTTCATTATCCAGAACTGTTCCGCATTCAATGACAACCTTTTGGAGTCTGAACTTTTCGGTCACGTGAAAGGGTCCTTCACGGGCGCTCTTAAAGATAAAAAAGGTCTTTTCGAAATGGCGGACAAAGGGACTTTCTTCCTGGATGAAATCGGTGATACTTCGCCACAAATGCAGGTTAAGCTTCTGCGCGTGTTGCAAGAAGGCACTTTCACTCCGGTCGGCGCGACAGAACAAAGAAAAGTGGATGTACGCATCGTTGCGGCGACAAACCGTAACTTAAAAGAAATGGTTGAACAAGGTACTTTCCGTGAAGACTTGTACTACCGCTTGAATGTTATCAACATCCGCGTTCCGCCTCTTCGTGAAAGAAAGGAAGATATTCCATTCCTTGTGGATTTCTTCTTGAATAAAATCCACGACCAGCAAGGTGGACCAAAACGTCAGATCACAAAACGCGCCTTGGAAAAATTGTATGACTATCCATGGCCAGGTAACGTGCGTGAGCTGCAAAATGAAATCGAACGACTTTGCGTTCTTTCCGGCGACGAAACGAAGCTAATGGCAGAATTGCTTTCTCCAAAGGTTTTGGAAGCAGGCGAAAAGAACAAAGTTCAAGGATCTCGTTTGCAAGGTAAGTTGAAGGACGCCTTGGAAGACTTAGAACGCGAAATGATCCGTGAAGGACTTCGCCGCACGGGTTGGAACAAATCCAAACTTGCCAAAGAGCTGGGCATCAGCCGCGCCGGTCTTATCATGAAAGTCGAAAAATACGGCCTTGATAAGCGTAAGCTGGCTCGCTAATTAAAAGTCACATTCTCAATTAAAAAGCCCCGGGTAAAGCCGGGGCTTTTTATTTTGGAAGACATGACTATCTTACGGTGACACTTCCTGCACCTACCCTAAATATTTTACCGATATGATCGAAACTTAGCGGGTTTTAGAATCCCTTTGGGGCGCACATTCTTTAAACACCCCGAAGACCTAAGTGCTCGTCATATCGAAGATATTTCCAATGACACAAGTTTTGGCATCAGTCTTGTAATGAAGAGGTTTGAGTGTAAGGGGACGTGGGTATGCAGAACTCAACATTGGATAGCTCTTTCGTAAATCGATTGAAGCAAATTCTAGCAAGCCGCTATGGGAAGGGTTTACAGATTCGTCAACTGATGGATCTGGCAGAACTGGGGACCGAGGATATGTTCACGCGAGGGCGTGATCTTCACATCCCAATTCGGGTGAACGGCGCTGTTTTAGGAACAGCGGTCGTCCCGTCCGCAGATGATCTCAATAGCGAAAAACGCCAAGGGGTGGCTCAACTGGTTCGCATGGTGCTAGAGCCTGCCATGTACAAATGGTATCTCGACCAAAAGGAATCAAACCTTCTGGAGCTCAGTAAGGCCAATCTGACTTTGGATAATGTGGCCTTGTTTGGCGATGAGCCGCTACTTTCTATTGATGAAATACTGAGCGAGCCCGATCTGGATCTAAACGAAGGTCTGGCTCCGGAATTGATCTCTCATTTAATTCATCTGGAAGGACGTTCCGAAAATACTAATAAGAAAGTAGCCTTGCAGTTACATGAAATCACCGGCCGTTGGGCTTTTGTTCCCTTTGATGACATTAAGGGACAACTTCATTCAGAGCAGGATATCGCCAAGATGGGCGCTATGACAATTTTCGTAGAGAACGTGGAAAAGCTGAATACTTCGGAACAAGAGCTTTTGATGGACTATATTGCAGAAGAGCGCACGTCTGAAGAGCCTTTGATAATCACAAGTTCTTCGGTCTCTTTGGATGAATTGACCCGTTCTGATTTGGCCTCGAACCTCATCGATGAACTTTCCGTAAATTGCTTTGAGGTAGATCGCGCACCCTTGACAACTCAAGGCCTTAAGGAGGTCCTGGAGCTCTTTTTTATGAGAGACTCCCAGATCGACGCCTAAAAGTTTATTCCTTGATAATCATCTGAGTGTCTGTGAGAATTTTTCTTATGGTCACTCATGATGAATATTTAATCCCATTTCTTTCGCGCTCGCTGAAAAGCGACTCTTATAAAGTCTTTTCCTTGGCTGGCGACGCTTCAAACCGCCGTTATTATCGAGTGGTCTTGGATCATCAGTCATGGGTGTTGATGCGATGGGAACCCTTTCAACCTGACAACTATCCTTTTTTAAGCGTTCTTAATCATTTTGCAAAAAACGGCGTACACGTTCCTGAAGTCATTGCGATGTCACCGGAAGAGGGCCTGGTTCTGCTTGAAGATCTTGGTGATCTGACCTTAGAAAGAAAATTCTGGGAAAGCCAAAATCAGGAAGCGGCGATGGATTTCTATCAGATGGCGATAGACGAGGTTGTGAAAATTCACCATCCCGCTACTTTGAACAAATCAGACTGCACCGCTTTCAAAATCGAATTCAATACCGAAAAGTTTCTGTGGGAAATGAATTATGGAAAAGACAACCTGATTCACGGCGTTCTCAAATTTCAATTTAATGAAAAGCTACAGAAAGAGATCGGCGATATATTCTTAGATGTTTGCACACGTTTGGATAAAGAGCCCAAACGTATCGCCCACCGAGATTATCATTCGCGAAACCTCATGATCAAACTTGATCAGATGAGCGTTATTGATTTCCAAGATGCGCGCTTGGGTCCCATTCAGTACGACCTCGTCAGTCTGATGCGGGATTCCTACGTAGACATGACCGACGATATGGCCAATAAACTTTTGGAATATTATTTGGAAAAATCCAAACAGTACCTGCCCAAAGATTTTTCTAGAGAACACTTCGACCGTATTTACGAACTGCAATCCATTCAGCGTTGCTTCAAGGCCTGTGGCAGCTTCGCAAGTTTCTTTCACTTGCGTCAAGACCGCCGTTATCTGAAGTATCTGTCGGGAACACTTCGACGTGTTATGAAGGCTATTAACGAGTTCCCTGAATACAAAACTTTTGCGGATGTCCTGATCGACTCCGGTGCCCTTGAAAGAAAGTACGAATCACTATGAATGTGATGTTGCTTGCTGCGGGCGAAGGCACCCGTCTTCGCCCCTACACAACAGTGTTACCTAAACCTGCGATCCCTTTTTTAACAATCCCCCTGGCCGCACATGCTTTAGGCTTTTTACGAGAAATTAAAATCGAAAAATTGGTGGTCAACACCTTTCACTTACCAAAGAAAATCCACGAACTTTTCCACAGACTTCCTCACAAAGCCGAAAGCCTACATTTCTCGAATGAAACAGGTGCTATTTTGGGAAGTGGTGGCGGGCTGGGACAGGCTCGAGCACATTTTCAAAACGGCGGTGACTTCATTATGATGAACGCGGATGAAGTCATTCTTCCGCAGGATCCTTCCGTCTTGGCGAAAGCTATCGATCTTCATTCGCAGACCAAGGCCTTGGGCACTTTGCTGGTGATGGATCACCCCGGTGTCGGAAGTCAGTTCGGCGGTGTGTGGACGGATGCCCAGAACAATGTTCTGGGATTTGGCAAACAACCCATTCCCGGAAGTGCAAAAGCTTGGCATTTTGTTGGTGTGCAAATTTTGTCTGAAGAAGTCTTTTCTTTCATTCCGTTGGCAGGCGAATCTAATATTTTGTATGATGCTTTGACTGTCGCGATTCAAAAAGGGTTTACGGTAAAGGCATTTCCATTTCAGTGCAGCTGGTTTGAAACAGGCAATCCCGGTGATTTTTTAGAGGCCAGCAAAAAGTGCTTTTCTTATCTAGCCTCTACTGAAGATTCTTTTCAAAAGCGCGCTTTAACGGCGAATATTCAAGAGTATGCGCCAAAGCCCGTGCATATCACGCTTGAGTTTGGTGGACAGCGCATGATTTCGGATGGGGCCAAGATCGATATATCTTCGCATATCGAGGGATTTTTTTGTATCGGCTCCGGCAGCTCTGTGGCCTCTGGTTGTCATCTTGAAAATGTAATTGTCGGCGATGGCGTTCAGGTCAGCGCAGGCACCAAAGCTAGTAACACGTTCTTTCTGGAAGACGTATAAAATAAAAAACGGTGTTGAACCAACACCGTTTTCCTCGTGACATTTATTTTTCTGTTACTTTTGCAATGCAAGTTCTGCGTCGGTAAAGAAGGACTCTTGGCTTTCTTTTACTTTGTATCTTCGAGTCATCATTAAAAATATACTGTCAGCGGCAACACCGATCGGCTCGCCATTGTAGTTCTTCTGCATACCCGCAAGACTTGAAGGATCGCGATCAAGAGCGCCGCGACCACCGCCAGCTCCGGCATAAGCACCTGAGCCATCTGTGCTGTCATCAGAATATCCTGATGGTCCAGAGCCAGAGACACCACTACCGCCACCTTCATCAAATCCGTTGGCCGCAGTCTTGGCTCCTAGTTTCAACTTTTCCATTTTTTCAGCCGCTTTTTTCTCAATAGCTCCCGCAAGAGACATCAAACCATCCACGGCACCCGAAGGAATTCCTGCTGCCGCCATCGACTCCTTAGAGGCGAAGTCTGAAAGTTTATAGGTTTTGTCACCCACTTTAGCAGTTCCAGCCTTCGCGTTAATCACGCCCATATTCTCAAGCTTCTTTAGATTCTTCGCGGCCGCAGCAGCGTAAGGATCTTTTGCGGCGGCACCCAGGTCATTGGGGTCATAGGTGGTATTGTCTGTATTCAAACTTCCCAAACCATCTGTATCGAGGCCCGTGATGTTTGCCATCCCGGCTGTTTTACCGTGAGCGCCCCCCTGTTTCATTGACAACATTCCAAGCATAACTTCGAAAACGCCTTTGGCAATCAAGGGCACATTACATCCAGCCGGAGTTCCGCAAGGTGCTGTTCCCGTTGAAATGTCATTCGTACCCATCGCAATAAACATACCGCCCGTCAAAAATGACATTGTTTTACCATCACTATTGGAATCATTGGTTTTATCAGCAGAGTCATTTACGGAAGGCTGACCACCACCTGTAGTCTCAATACCCTTAGATGCGCCAGAACCCGTGCCCGGAGCCTTGTGTGTCGCATCGGGTGCCGTCACCGTCGTCGCCTCAGCCAATACAACAGAAGGGCACGCCAAACTTAATGCACAAATGTATTTGATAAAAGTGTTCGTCACTGTGCCCCCTAGTTATTCAACAACGTATTTTTATTATCACGGTAGCGTTCTTTAATTTTTTCCCAGTTGGATTTGCCACCTTGGCCGGTCACTTCGTTTTTCCAAGCCTGTTGCTGACCCGCAAGACCTTTACTTGGATCTTTGGCTCCGCCGGGAAGATAAGCGCGATATTTATCACCACTACCTCCACCGAAACTACCGAAGCCCCCCCCGCCGCCGCCACCGCCAGCACCACCAAGGATATTTGTATCTAAGCCTTTTGCTGATGCTTCAGACGGTTTATCGCCACCACTACTATTCAAGCCGCCACCGCCGCCTAAACCAGCGCTGCCGCCGGAAGGAGCGCCCGGCAAACCACTGTCACCACCACTGCTGCCGCCCGTCGGTGAATCAAGGCCAGGAATACCGCCCCCGCCAAGACCGGCAACACTGCGATCGCCTGTTACGTTTGTTTTATCAGTTGATCCTGTTGATAATCCCGAAATTGTAGAACTTTCACCCGGCTTTTCATAACTGTTAGCACAACCTGGAGTTCTTGGATTTGCCAAACAAATACATTCTGGCAAATTCGCATTTGCGGAGTCTTTACATTTTTCTTCGGTCGAAGCTGTCGTCGTGGGGGTCGAGCTACCACTAGTATCTTCGTCACATTTTTGACCTTGCTTCATTGAATTTGCCAAAGACATAATTCCCGTGCCGGCAGAAGCCAGAAGCTGAGCGTATTTACCCGTGCACAAACTCACTTTTCCCGATATGGACTTCTTATCGGCCTTATCTTGTTCTTCTTTGGTATAATCGACAACTCTTTGAAGGTCCTTCGCATAGGCTTCTTTCGCCTCAGCACATGCAGTCATATCCGGGCCTGTCAAAGGCGCACACTGCGTGGACTTTGCCGCTGCCGCAGCAAACTTTTGCATTGATTCCAAGCCCGACCGAGCTTTTACGCAAGAAACCCCGCAGCCCGCCTTCATGACACCACAGGCAGACGTATATGCTGTCAAACCCGCTTTTGCGAGGTCCATGGCTTTTGCAAAGCCACTACATGAATCATTAACCGCCATGCCTCCTAAAGTAGAAAGAAGGATATTGATATTAGAAGCTGTTGAAGCAAGATCGGGGCTCCAGTCTTCCAGACAGACCGTCGAGGCACGAGAATGGTTGCTTAAGCAAGATTGTCGCCAACCAGCATATTGCTCAAAGCCTTCTCTAATCTTTTCAAACTGATCGTTGACCATTCCTTTTTGTTTGTAGGTTTGAATGTTGGTAGAGATACCTTCCATAAGGGATTTAATTTTGTTGCAACTTTCGATTTTCCCTTTTCCTGCTTCATCCTTCCCAGGATTCGTTCCACTTGCACCGTTGGTCAGTCCGGTACCTGGTGCCGCGGCATTAGCCTTATCATCATCGGTGTCTGCACAATAATCACCACCACCAGCTCCTCCCCCACCGCCGGCTGCTGGAGCACTGGCCCCGCCACTTTGAGCAAATGCATGAGGAGTATAGAGACTCATCGAGCCCAATAATAAAAGTACAATGAATAGACTTTTCATGAGATTCCCCTATGTCTCACTTTTCGGACAAAGGTCTATTGATCTTAAATAATTTCTTGGTGTTGCAAAATGAGACGCTCTAAGCGGAAATAATTAGAATTCATCGTCAGGCGGCGGGGGATTCTTCAAAGGGCCCGAGCCCGCTGATTCTCCGCCAAGCTTTAAATCAGCAGAACGCAAATAATCCGAAGATACCATTTTTACCGCGTATCCCGTGGTTCCGCCCATAACACAATTTCCGGGGGCGGGAGGATTTGGCGCGTTGTTGTCAGCCCCTTTGGGCAAATCAGTACATTTACCAAACTTATTGGTATCCAGAGCGTAATTATTCAAACCTATCGGCGCCCACGAAGTTAAAACATGCTTCCAATCGCTGAGCGTGAATGTAAATTGATCTTTGACCAATCCCTTTGTATTCACCATATCACCGGGATCATTAATCACTTTAAATTGATCCTTGATACTGAATTTTTCATAATCGTATGCACCTTGCACATAGCCACGACGGTAGCCAAGATCAGGGCGCAAATCTTGAGTACTACTAAATGCAGTCCCCGGACCAGCAAAGAAGCCATCTCGCAATCGGGTATAATAGTTATGGTAGTAGTCCGGATCGATGGAATAGTAAGCCGCATCGAAAGTATCAGGCAGAATGGCTGCCGTTTCCAAAATTCTCATCGGCGATGGACGATTATTCACACGATCAAACGCCATGACATCACCGGATCCGCCTTTATTGATAAAGTCGAATGGCAGATCATCCCAGTGAGCAAAGTTGGGTGCATCAACACCGTCATAGACCGAATTGGAACTCGAAGAATCATTCGGAGCAGTTCCGTTTCTCCAGCCTGAATCTAATTCATAAATCGCTTTCCCGTAATAACCCAACATCTTATAAGTCTTCAAACCAAATTTATCGCCTACAAAACGACTGAAATTTGCGGCCCGAGTCTCTGTCCCTTCAGCACTTTCACTAATTGTAGAAAGAGCTGCCGTGTCCGTCACACGCGGAGCCATATTGGGATCCGTCTTATCGTTCGGGTTTCCCTCAGACCAATTTGAACCACGATTCCAGTTTTTATAGTACCACGGCCCAATTCTTCCCCCGAAAGGTTTGTAAAATGCACGGGCCTTTAGGGTTATGGCACCCAAAGGAGAAAATGGAATTTTTGGTTGTGTGGTCGCTGACACCCCCGTGTAAGCCATGCACCACGGATTCTTTTCGACACCGATAGAAAAGTTGAAGTTGTCATTAAGATTATCGCGATACCCAATCCACTCCGCCATTTTATCGATGGACGAACTCATTTCCGTGTTCGCTTTATGGTAAGGAAAGCTTTCTGGGTTGTTGGAGTGTTCCTTAGGAATAATCTTAATTTCGTTGTTAACACCGCACATGGTATCGATGTATCTAAAGCCCGGATAAATACGCACAGGCGTCAGCCATTTCGCTGGGGCTCCTTGATTCAAACCTTCGGCGTTACAACCATCTGCCCCTAAAGAGTTGAACATATCCATTTTAACCGTTGCACGATTGGCCGCCGTTAGATTATTAGCCAACGTTTTTTCAACACCAGTCTTAACACTTTGCCCATCGATATCGTAAAAGTCAGATTTCGTACCACTGGTCGCGCGCGAAAGATGTTTAATGGCTTCCATGCGATTGTTTTGATCTAAATTGAAACCAACTACAAACTTCGCAAGCATCAGATAGTTATAGGAACCAAAATACATGCAACGTTGAATTGCGTTGTTCTTTAGGACATTACTGGTTTTATCAATTTGTTTCGAGAAGGCCTGGTGAAATGCAATGACGCCAGGAGCATTCCAAAGACGCGTGGCCTTCAGAGAGGCCATATTACGGCAGGTATTTTCTCCGGGTGGCATCGGCTTAAACGGGATATAAGTAATACAAAACGGCGGCGCTATTTGATAGTCCCGGGCGATAGAATTCGATGTATTCACAACGTCTTCAAGCAGATTCGGGCGCAGCTGTCTTGTTGTCTTGTCATAGGGATGTTCGTACCACTCCCCCGCACTTCCTAACATGCGATAGCGCCACGCCAGCAGTTTCCAGCTTTGACGAATCTGATAATTCATGTGGGCGATGGCGTTCATGTTCTCTGCTTGTTTTGAGGCGGCGTAATAAGCCGCAAGATCCACAGAGTTTTGCAGATTGATTTTATGATGAACCAGAAGACCGACGTTGATTACCATCGCAAAGAATAGAAACAGAATTTGAAAAATCAAAGCCACGAAAAGGGCGACCTGGCCTTTGCGATTTTTTAAGTTCTGATTGAAGGTGCTTCGTCTGTTTAACATTGTGTTTACACATTGTCTCTTAGTCTGTCTCACGAAGCAATAACTCGACCTCTAAAACTTTGACTTGTTCTATAGTGAGATGACAGACTTTTGGACATAGTTCAACGGAGGAACTCGACGATGGTCCAATCCATTCTCCTCGCAGTCTGCGTGTCTTTTTTATCGCTAGCAGCCAAGGCAGAAATTCTATTTGAAGGGTATTCAAAAATCCTTTCGAACGATCAGCACATTGGCTATGTGATCAGTCGCTATGAGTTCGACGCTAAGAAGAAGCACTTTATTTCAACCTATTTTTTAAAAACCGGCAAAGGCCCAACGGAAGTAACGGAAAGCCTAAAAGCCATCGCGGATGCAGAACTCGGTCCTCTTTCTTATGAATACACAAATCTGGCTGGCAAAGAGAGCAAAACGATCGATGCTAAGTTTAAGAATGGAACTCTTAGCGGCGTCATCATTTCCGGGGGGAAAACGCAACGATTAGAAAAGAAAATCCCTAAGGGGACCTTTCTTTCGACCTTCTTGGTTTACCTTATGCTGAAAAGTAAAGAAGGCCTAAAGTCAGAAACCAACTATGAATATCAGGCCATTGCCGAAGAAGACGGAGCCATCACCAAGGGACAGGCTTTGGTCGGAAAAGAAGAAACCTACAATGGATTTAAAGTATTCAAAATTTTAAATACCTTCAAAGACATGAAGTTTTTAAGCTACGTCAACGATCGTGGAGAAGTTTTAGGGACAAACGCCATGGGACAAGGCATCACTACAGAGCTTGTCGCAAATCCTTCGGAAGCAACCGCGAATCTCCCCTACAGCGCCACGTTGTTGAAAACTTTATTTGGCAACATACCTGCGGGTCAGGCTAATGTTGTTTATAGATCTCTGAAATTGAAAGAAGCCGAGGCCAATGCTCCAGCACCGTCGAAACAGATGGGAGTTCCCCAGGGGCAAGGGATTATTATTAAAGCTCAGCCAGAGAAAGCGGATAACAAAGGAAATTAGCTCATGAGCAGTATCAGTCATATAATCGGTCAGCACTTTTTTATTGGAATCTCCGGACATGCTCTGACTGCAGAAGAAAAGAAATTTATCGTTGAGAACAATATTGGCGGCGTCTGCCTTTTCGGACGAAACGTAGCCGATCCGAAGCAAGTGCGTGAGCTGTGCGCTGAAATTCAATCCTTGCGTCATAGACAAGAAGAAAAAGCGCCTCTTTTTATCGGCATCGATATGGAAGGCGGTCGCGTCCACAGACTCAAATCACCCTTCACAGTCTGGCCACCTTTAAGAAAATTGGGTGAACTTGATGCCCCCACGGTCTCGTTCCATTTTGCCAACCGCATGGGGCAAGAAATGAAAGCAGTCGGTATCAACCTGGATTTTGCTCCGTGCGTGGATATATTTACCAACCAAGCCAACACCGTGATCGGAGATCGGTCCATAGGCTCTGATCCCGAACTGGTTGCCAAACATGTTTCTGCTTTGGTTCGTGGCTATATCAAGGCAGAGATTATCACCTGCGCCAAACACTTTCCTGGCCATGGCAACACAATTGTAGATAGCCACGAAGACCTTCCAGTAGAAAACCTGGATCTGGAAAGGCTTGAAGCCTGTGAGCTTATTCCGTTCAAGAAAAGTTTCAAAGCCCGCGTCGACATGGTCATGACGTCTCATATTAAGTTTCCGAAGATAGATCCGGATTGGCCTGTGACCTTATCCGAAATCTTTGTGCAAAAGATTATTCGTGATGAGTGTCGATATCGCGGCTTGATTGTGACCGACGACCTAGGCATGAAGGCCATGACAAAACACTATGGTATCACCGAGGTTCCAGTCCGCGCTTTACAAGCCGGCGTGGATCTACTTCTATATTGCAATGATCCTGAAGTTCCGCCCCAGGCCTTTGAAGCCGTTCTAGAGGCGACAGCTCAAGGCAGCCTATCCAAAGCACGTCTTGACGAAAGCTACCGTCGTATCATGGATCTGAAAAAAGCAAAAATTCCCAACCCGGAACCTTTGCCACTTAATGAAGTGATTAATATTGTCGGCCATCCCGACCATTTAAAAATTGCGAAAGCTATTGCAAGCGGACAGATGCCTGAAGGACTTCTACCAGAATAATTTCGCAATTAAAGTTTCAGCTTAAAATATTGCGAATGGGGTCCTTTATCTTATAAAGCGGTCAATGACCGCTTTATAACATTTTTCCTCGTCGGGCCACGAGGTCTTGCTAGAACAAATGTCTTTGTAAGACTCTCCCCCGCGAACAAACAGTTCAACCGCGCGCCCCAGACATTTGGCTCTGGCCTCGGCCAAATTCTGATACGAGCAGGACTCTGTGAGGACCTGCGCACGCATCCCCGGATGATGAGAAAAATCGTCCGCCCGGAAAAGAAGATTGTCATGGCATCTAATTTCGGCGAGCCAGGTGCTCAGCATAAGGCACATCTCTGTGCCTCTTTTCAAATAAGGGTACAGCGACGACATTTTGGCAACGACGTCACGGGCAATTTTTCCTCTACCGACATCATCATAACTATCACCGACGTCGCTGATTGCCGCTCGGGCTAATTGCACCTCAGAAAGCGAGCGCGAATTTTTTAAATACATTTCATAACATCTTCTTTCACGTCCCCATGCGGATGCGTAAGAGCAAACATCCGCAATATTAATCAAACCCCTCATCGCCGGCGTTTGGAGTCTGCGTAAAGTCACCCGATAGCATTTTGTGGCGGCCTCATCATTTACAAAGGAGACGCCGCAAGAAGCGATCGTCACTTCCTCGAATCTATTGCGCCCATAGGAAAAATGTCTTTCGCGAGAGAAGCTGTCTCGGTAGCATCTCGCGGCAGACTCAGCATTATTTGAAGCGCACATGTCCCTGACAAACGAAAGGTGGTCGTTTGCAAGTACATGGATGTAACTTTCAAAGCATCCTCGTTCAGTTTCCCATGTTGATAAAGTCGTGCAAATGTCCACGATATCTGAAGAACGAATCGTTTGTGGAACTGTCGAGGGAGATGTTCTAAATACATACTCCCGCTCGAAAGAGTCCAACCTGTTTCTTTCATGAAATGCTTGAGCCGGGTTTGGGAAAGTAGCTCTCCAGTCGTCTGGATTTGGAAGGTCATAAATGACCTCATTAAACGCACTCGTTGAAACCGCAAAAAATATAGCCGTCATTAGGACCACAGAAGACCAGGACCTCATACTCACTCCAAAGTTATATTTTGTTGATTTCGATTTTTCCGTGAGTACAGGTATCGCAATGACTTTCTTGAAGCAAAAGTCGTTCCCGAGGCAGATATTTATCCTAGGCCCACCAGAGAGTCTTTAGCATACTAAAGTTCTGTCTAAGTATTCCGCAAACGAGTCTTTTCGGCTTACCCGAAGTGCCCTTCTAGCGACTTAGTACAAACCTTTTACACCGGGAAGCTATTACGTAGCCTTTCACGCAGGAATTGTTTTTGCTGAACTCTTCATTGAACAATTTATTAGGAGTTTATATGAAATCAATTTTGGTAGCTTTGGTGACCTTGCTGGCAATGTCTTCGGCGTCTGCAGGGATTTTGGATAACACCCCTTTTGATCGTCGCACCCCTGTTGAAAAGTGCCAGGATCACATTGCTGATACCTATGGTGGTTATGCTGACTTGTTAGCTGGCTGTTCAGATATCCGCACTGATCAGGCGGTGAAGTGCTTGAAGGCTCTGAATCAAAAAGGCCACAGTATTTCGAGAACCAAAATCGCCATTTGCGGCCATATTAGAACAGATGAAGCACTTGTGGCTATAAACGCCGTTGTCAGTGTTGGGTTTGAGAGTGGGGATATGCTCACAGCGGCGAGTCTTGCAGACACCAAAACCGAAGCGGCCTGTGTTTCTGGTCTGATTAAAAATGCCTCGAAGATTTCCGTGAAGAATCTTGTCAGCTGTAGTGACGACGGTGTGTTCGCATTTCTCAAGCGACTGGCTCAGGTGTCGTTCTAAGAAGTCCTGACAATCGCCCGTACAGCCCTGAAAAATATTCCTGATCACCCAGGTCCAACTAGAACCAGATGGTTCTAATGTGGCCTGGGAATTGATAGTGCAATCCTTGATAGCACAGGAGTTTTTATGGGTTTTAACTTTGATAATGATATGTCAAACAAAGCTGACAATCAGTTAAGTCTTTTTGACTTTCAAATGCCGAAGACAGACTTTGTTGGCGAAACTCCCAAACAATCTTCCCACGACAATGCCGCTGTCGATTTCGATATGTGGATGCTGGCGCATAAAGAGCCTGAGGTTAGCAAAACCCCTAAGTTCGTAACCCTCTCTGCGGCGGTGCACGCGGCCGCCATTCTGGCTATTGCGATGATGACTGTTCCATTAGTGGAAACAGCGAAAACAGAAACTATCACCATTGAGATCGAAGATGTTCCCGCACCTCGCATGAGGGCCCCTCGTGGAGTTCCCGTTCCCCCAACACAGGGTGGAACTCCGGTACATCAAGACACCCCACTCGTTGAAAAAATCGAGGATGCGGGAAGTCCTGGTGATATCGTCGTCGCAAAACCTGCTGCTGCGGCCAAGGCGAAGGTTGCGGCGAAATCCATTACCAAAGCTCCAGCTCCGAAAGCGACAAAGGCCCCTAAGGCGGCTATTGCTGGAAAGGCGGCTCGCAGTATCGCACCTAAAACAACTTTTAAGGCCGTTCCGATGACCATCGATGATATCGAAGCCCCCGAGTTGGATCAGGGCGAGTTAGCGAAAGTGGCCGTGGCGTCTCATCTCAACGAAGATTTCAATGATGATTTCGAAAGAGTCGATCGCTCTCAAAAAGCAGTTCTTGATAACGAAAAACAGTCTATGGATGCTATGGCGGCCGCACTTGAAGCGGAACAAGATGAAAGTTTAAATGCCCTAGCCGATGCGAACCAAGAGGAAGCGAACCGCTTAGCAGCGGCACAAGATTCTCTTAAACAGAGAAATGCAAAGTCCATTGCTTCCGCCTTAGCAGCGGAAAGAGCGGCGGCCGCCGCAGCCGCTGCTAGACAAGCTGCTGCTCGTGAAGCCGCAGCAAAAAAAGGCGGCCTTGGAGGAAATGGAAACGGGCTGGGCATGAAAGAGGGCGATGGCGCCGGAAATTCTGGCTCCACAGGACCGGGATCGCAAATAGCAGGTTTACCTTCTGGAGTGCGCAGCCTTGATCAACTTCGCCAAATGCCAGGCAATCCTCGGCCACAATACGACCGCGAAGAAAGACGCCGCGGCGATCAAGGCGAGGTGGCTTTTGTCGCTTATATCAATAAGCAAGGTCACGTGTCCCAATTCCGCATGCTGAAATCTACCGGGTTTAGAAATCTGGATACAAAAACTCTGGCCGCTCTTAAAAAATGGCGCTTTTATCCCGGTCAGGAAGGTTGGGTCGAACTGCCTTTCCGCTGGGATCTTAAAGGTGGCCTGCAAGAAGATGGTGGATTGCTTCGCCGAAGTGTCAGTCGTCGCTAAGAAGAGATCATAAAAAAGGGCCCCAACAGGCCCTTTTTCTTTTTTAGAATCAGCAGAAAAACGAAAAGCCCTTTGGGACTCCCTCAGGGCTTAAATCTAAATACTTGAAATAACTAAGAAACTAGTCTTTGAAAAGAGCTTTAGCTGATTTTGTCGTACCTTTAGTGCGCACAGAAGCCTTACGCTTTTTGCCGCTTGTCGTTTTTTTCTTTTCGCGAATGTACTCAGTACGTTTTGTTTTAGAAGCCATGGTATCTCCTGCGTTTTTAACGGAACGAGTTAATTATCAAAATGGAATCTCCAAGTCAACCGAATGGCGATAATCTCCCGAGAATTTCTGGTTTCCTTGATAAGCATAGTTTAAAGCGAATCTAGGGCCTTTAAAGCCCATTCCAGCCGTTAAAAGCTCCCTTTCATCATCTGTATCGTTGGCATATCCGATGCGGGTAATTAGAAAGCGATTCACGTAAGTTTCCAGCCCCGCCCCGAAAAAGGACTCTGATGTGGCGTCCAGACGGAAGCGCATGGCTTCTTTGTAGATATAATTAAATCCTCCCCCCACCGTGGTTTTGTAGCGGATATTTGTGGGAGCGTCTTTATTTTCCCCGAATGCATTGTAAACGACAAGTCCCCAACCAATATAAGACTTCGGCGTATACATAATTCCAATATCCACATTGGGTTGGCGGTACGAGGACTCGGGAAGTTTTTGTTCTATGTAGTGCCCAGTAATTCCGAAGGCCCATTTATCTACGACGAATTCCGCAAGCGACAACATGATGTCACTTTGTTTCATCTCTCCCTGTGTGACATCCGTCGTTCTTTGCACATAACCCAACGTCGCCGGGAACATACTTTCTTCAGTATTGTCACTTAACGTAATCGCAAATTCATCTTCAGCTCCGGAAGCAAAAAAGTATTGCCCACGAAGATGGACTTGCGCTGCGGGATTCAAGAATGTCGAATCACCGACCTCCACCGTCGCACGTCCAGTTCCACCCGTCGCTGCGGAAATGGATGAATTATAAACTTGGGCCAATGCCAGGTTCGCGATAAACTGGACAAGCAAGAAAACAGAAAGTTTTTTTAAGCTCAAAGGATGGGGCAACATGATTTTTCACCTCGCAAGCATCGTGAGTGCATTTATTTTAGCATTCACATCCTATCAATCGGCCCAGGCCGCCGCCAACACTTTTACTGCAAAACCTGTTCGTCTTGGCGACAACCTACTTTCTATACTCCGTCAAAACGGATTTTCTGAAAAAGAGCGCGAACAAGTTCTTGCGGCACACAAAGGACTTCGCAACCTCTTTCTGACCTTGGATACACGATACTTGGTTCGACGCTCCGGTGGCGAAACCGAGCTGCGCATGTTCGACTCCCAAACCTCGCAAGCCTTCCGTATTCAGAAGTCAGCGCAAAAAGTTAGCGCCGATTCTTACAATCCCGAATTTAAAACAACTTTGACCCGCATTGAAGGTCGTGTGTATGGATCACTTTTGGGCAGCATCCTGGCCAAAATCGATTCGAACTGGGTGGCTACTCGGTTTATGGATGCCTACGTTTTTGATATGAAAAACTCCCGCGACGTCGCCCGCGGCGCCCGCTTCTGGTTCACGGTCGAGAAGAAATATGAAGCTGGGCAGTTTATAAAATATGGAGAAGTTCTGCAGACTTCTTTGGATATCGATGGCGCTCCAGTTCAGAAAAAATTCATTCGCTACAAAGACGGCGGCGTTTTCTTCAATGCCCAGGATCTGCTGGAAGACCGTCCCTTCTACGCGCCGGTTGAATACATCAAAGTGGCAAGTCGCTTTAAACCCAACCGCCTTCATCCGATCACGGGGCGTTTGCAGCCTCACCTAGGCATTGATTTCGAACTTCCTGTCGGCGAACCAATCTATGCGCCACGCAAAGGAATTGTTGTGCGTTACGGGCACAATCACGCGGCCGGTAATTATATTATTCTTCTACACTCTAACGGAATGGAAACAGCCTACAACCATCTTCATCGCATCGACAAACGCATTCGTCGCGGACTGGCGGTGAAGGCCGGCGAAAAGATCGGCGAAGTGGGGTGTACGGGTTATTGCACACGTGCCCACTTGCACTTTGCTGTAAAGAAAAAGGGTCGAATGGTCGACCCTGTGAAATACATTAAACCTTTTCCGCCCCAAATGGAGGAGCTCTTAGAGTCACGCGTCGCTAAAAATTAGTCGCGTGTGCAGACAGTGATATAGTGCATACACTTACTGCTTGGGATCGCGCCGGTATAGGTACCGTTCGTCCTAAAACATTCTTTCGTGGTGTCGTATTCGACTTCCGCGAAGCCCTTGGCCGCCATATTTTCTTCTTTATAGCAGGACACTCCGCCCTTAGGCACAACACAGCGGTAAGTGACATTCACATCCCACTGATCGGCGCGAAGATGGCGGCGCATAACCGCCAACTCTTGGCGAATTGAAGAGTTGGCCAAATCACTATAGGTATGCTCTGGACAATAAGTCGCCCGATCTTCTTTGCGAACAACCCGATACGCGCGGTTGCAATTCCAATTTTTCGCTCCGACACCGGAACCTGAAAGATCGGTTTCAAGAACTGACGCTAATACACGTTTAGGATTTCCGGAGTGCACACCCGCCGCTGACGAGCCCGGCACAAAAGAAAGTGAATACCCTTTCCCATAAGCGGATTTTACAGGATATGCCGTACTTGAAGAGCGCACTTTGTAAATTTCGGCGTTGTCAGCCATATAAGTGAGTGCCAACACACCCGAAGACATGAAGATGTTACGATATTCTTCTGCCAACTCTTCGCTGGCATTGAAACTCAAACCTGCTTCCATCACGCGGTATTCCGAAGAGAACGGAAAATAATTTGCCGTCACACCCTTCGTTCCGAAAGCATCCATAACCAAACTGTCGGTCAGATTACCAACCAAAGGAACAATGTCCGTCCACAAGACGACGTTGCTAGTCGCTGTATAGACGTCAGTAAGGCTGTTTTTCACGCGGATGGCAATGTTTGCAACAGCACCATTATTGGCAGGAGAATCCGCCAGATATTCTTTGTACTGATTTTCAGTCAAAGCGGGCTCAGGATAAACAGGCTTAAAGTTTTGATCTGCGTAACTAAAAAATTCATCTTTCAATTTGATTCCGCCGGAAGAGTACGAACCGACCTTGAGGGAAGTAAAGGCCGTGTTGCTTCTTAAGCTTGTGTCCGCGCAGGAATTATAAGTAATGGTGTCGATCGTCGACTCAAAGGCGAAAGGAATCCCCGAGACCTTGGCGGCCGTGGATTCACCATATTTTGCAGCTAACGCAGCATCTGACATACCCGAGTCCAGAGTACTATCTAGATCCGCATCAAAGCCCGCTTTGCCGCAGTTTTGAAACGACACTACGAGCACAAACGAGGCTAGGATGCCTCCTGCTGCACGCCATGCCGTTTTATTCAAACGTACTTTCATGGATTACTCCCCCAAATACAAGGCTATCACACAACTTTTCGGTAGATTTACTAAAAATAACAAGGATTCTCACTCTGAAACGGGCCTTGTTTTAATAAAGCCGGACTTCGTTAAGACTTGTCTTAAAGTGAAACGTTTGAGATCAATAGAGCATGCCTAAAGTAAAAAAAGCCATCATACCCGCCGCAGGACTTGGAACACGATTTCTTCCCGCAACGAAGACAGTTCCTAAAGAGATGCTCACGATCGTGGACGCTCCCATCATCCTGTACGTGGTTGAAGAGGCCGTTCAGGCGGGTATTGAAGATATCGTGCTTATTGCCGGTCGCTACAAGTATGCGATCGAGGATTTTTTTGATACTTCTTACGAGCTTGAAGACAAACTTCAAAAAGACGGCAAAGAAAAATTGCTTGAACGCGTGGTTAAGATTCGCGACAAAGCCAATATTATCAGTATACGTCAGAAGCACGCTTTAGGCTTGGGACATGCCGTTCATTGCGGTCTTCCTATCATTGGCAAAGAACCTTTCGCCGTTTTACTTGGCGACGAAATCACCATGGGATTTCATGGGCAACCGAATGTCACATCCCAGCTTGTTCAGTCTTTCGAGGAAACAGGAACATCCACTATTTCCGTGATGAAGGTTTCTGATAAAGATGTTTCTAAATATGGCGTCGCCGAAGTTGAAGACACCCAAAAGGGCTACTTCCGAGTAACATCCTTGACTGAAAAGCCAAAACCCACAGAAACAACAAGTCGCTGGGCTTTGCCAGGCCGCTATGTCTTCGACAATCACATTATGGATATTCTTCAGAATGCCAAGCCTTCGCTGAACGGAGAAATTCAGTTAACCGATAGCATGAAAGTTCTTTGTAAAGAAAAGGGCTTGAATGCGATGACGTTTACCGCCGAACGCTATGATGCCGGCGACAAGCTGGGCTATCTGCAGGCCAACATTGAGCTTGCTTTACAAAATCCCGAGCTTGGACCCGAGTTGAAAAGTTATATCCAACAGCTTGCGCGAAAATTGAATTAGGAATTTCTATGAAAAAATTAATTCTTTTACTGTCTTTTTTGCTTTCGACCTCAGCCTTCGCCTACATTCCCCCGACGCGCACAATTCTGCAAAAAACCGTGGAAAACGCCGGCAGTGGTATTTATGCGATTGAGCAGGAAGTGCAATTTTCCAATGGCGATGAAACTTTGTCGGTCAAAGAGACTTGGCTGATCGACAGTGACCGTACAATGCGCTTAACGGTGACCGGTGGCAAAGATCTGCAAAACAGTTTCCGCCTGCAATACCTTTATAACGGCGGACAAAAGTGGAGCATGATCGGAAACACTCGTAAAAGCGAGAAAGTTCCCGATGATTTTCTGGAAAGATACTTGAACTTCCGCAATCCAGAAATATTCGCAAATACTTTGGCGCATTTTAAGATTATTCCGACCACGGCCTATAACAAAAAGGCCCTGCCTCGCACTGGTGCGGAAATTAAGTATGAACCTGAAACTTGGGTTCGCTATTCACGCACTGGCGGCGTGGTCAACTACGCCCTGGGAATTCCGACGCCTGTTGAAAAGGAAATCAATTATCCAGGATTGTGGATTGAGCAAGACCAATTTGTCGTTCGCAAACTTCGTCTGCCAAGCCAGGTGGAAATGAGTGCTGACAACTACAATCAGTTTGCAAAAAATCTTTCCTACCCGCGCGCGCGCACTATTCGCTGGGGTAATAACACAGTGACTATTCGCCTAATCAGTGCTTCCGCCCGCCCGCAAACAGCGGTCAGCCTCTTCCAGCCTTCCTCTTTGGATACTAATCTGAAGTGGGACGGCATTGACAGTCTTCCCGCAAAAGACGTCGTCACGGAGTTTTACACGAGGTTTAGATGAGTGATGTCCAACTGTGGAGAGTGGCTGTCGACGCTCCTCTTCCAGAGGCTTTGACGTACAGCTTTGCTGAACCCTTAAATCGCGGCCAGCTTGTCAACGTGCCTCTTGGCCGTCGCAAAGTAAAAGGCCTTGTTCTAGGGCCCACGGATAAAGTTCCTGATTTCGAAATTAAAAGCATCGATTCTATCGATGAAGAGTACAAGCCCCTTCCCGAGCCCTTTATGAAGTGGCTTGAATGGCTGGCGCAATACTATATCCATCCGATTGGGCAGGTGGCGCAGTCTGCTTTTCCTCCTCTAAAAAAAACCGAAAAACAGCGACAATCCAAACGCCCTCCGGTCATTCCCCAGTTGGAAAGCGATACGAATTTAAATTTGACCGATGAACAGCGCACCTGTTTTGAAAGCATTTCTCAGCATCAGAATTTTTCTACTCACCTGCTTTTCGGCGTCACAGGTTCGGGAAAAACCGAAGTCTATCTAAGACTTCTGGAAAAAGTGCTGAGCGAAGGCAAAAGAGGCCTGGTGCTGGTTCCTGAGATCTCACTAACCCCTCAACTGATTCAAAGATTCGCGCGAAGATTTGGCGACAAGATTGCGGCCCTGCATTCTCAACTCACCGATCGTGAGCGCACCAATCAGTGGTGGGATATCGTGGAGGGACGAAAATCCATACTTATTGGCGCCCGCTCTGCTCTGTTCTGTCCGATTGATAACCTAGGGCTGATTATCGTCGATGAAGAGCACGAACCCAGCTTCAAGCAAGACGAAAAGTTGAAATACAATGGCCGGGATGCCGCAGTCATGATGGGAAAAATGATGAATTGTCCCGTCGTTTTGGGTTCCGCCACGCCAAGTTTAGAAACCTGGAAAAACGCGCAAGACGGTAAATACCATCTGCACACACTTCGCAACCGGGTTGCCAACCGTGCTTTGCCAGATATCGAAGTCATTGACTTAAGAAAGCAGAAGGACGACAGCGAACAGCAGAAGAAGATCATCGAAAAGTATTCGCACCTGCCCTTTTGGTTAAGCCCACAACTTTATGAACGAATGCATGAAGTCCTGGATCGTGGGGATCAAGCTGCTTTGTTTCTGAATAGACGGGGAATCGCACAGATGGTGGTTTGTCCCGCCTGCGGCCACACGCGCGAGTGCCCGAACTGCGATATTTCTTTGACCTTACATGCTCATTCCCATCTGATCTGTCACTATTGTGACTATCACGAAAATTTCAAAACAAAGTGCCCGGATTGCAAAGAGGGACATTTGGAAGCCATTGGACTGGGAACTGAACTTGTAGAAACAGATCTTGCTCGTTTGTTCCCTGGAAAGATCATTGCCCGCGCGGACCGTGATGAAATTCAAAGTCGTGCTGACCTGGAAGATTTAGTACAAAGAATGGAAACTGGCGACATCGATATTCTGGTCGGCACACAAATGATCGCGAAGGGTTTGGACTTTCCAAAGCTGAAATTGGTAGGACTGGTTTTGGCAGATGTGGGCTTCAATCTGCCCGACTTCCGCGCCACAGAAAGAAGCTTCCAATTGATCACGCAAATGAGTGGCCGAGCGGGACGTCACGTTCAAGAAGGTGAAGCTCCAGGACTCGTGATCATTCAAACTTTCAATGCGGAACATGACAGTATCACTTTCGCTCGCAACCATGACTTCGAAGGTTTTGCGCAACACGAACTCAATATCCGCGGACAACTCAGCTATCCTCCGATTGGACGTTTGGTGAGCTTCCGCATTCAAGGCACTCATTTAGGAAAGGTCGAAGAGACAGCCGGACTTTTAGCGAGGCGCGCGCATGCTTTGAAATCTCAGTTTCCTCAGTACAACTCCATCGAGGTTTTAGGGCCTGCAGAAGCACCCTTATCGAAGTTAAGAGGACAATTTCGATTTCATCTCCTTATAAAAACGACTCAGGTTGCGGCGGCAAATCCCTTTTCAAGACAACTTCTGGGTGACCAAGAATGGGTTCCTTCCGGCGTAAAAATTTTAATCGATATTGACCCAATGAGTTTGCTTTAATTCCCACACTTTCCTAATATGGGAAGTTAAGGAAGTCTTGATTCATGATCCAATGTCCTCGCTGCGGAATACAAGTTACTGAACTTCATCCGGTAGATGCTGAACTTATTACGAAGTTACAGGCTGCCGGCGAAAGCAATTTGCCTCCACAGGTTTGCGCAGGATGTATTTCTGATTTGCGCAGAACAGTAGCCTCTAGCAGTGGGGGAATTCTGATGGCGCAAGAGCGCGCCAAAGAACAGCACCGCTTACAACTTTGGAAAAGCCGCGTGATGCTGATTAAAAAGGCCCGCATGTGCATGAGTCAGAAGCTTTATTCAGAGGCGGCCGTTGCCTACGAAAAATATTTGAAAATTTTAGACATCGTCTTCGACATAAAAAAAGGCGAACGCCTTAAGCCCGAAGCTTTCAAAGACAGTGCGCGCACGACTGAACTGACAGTGGTCGCCTCGGTGTATTGGGACTTGATGCGAATCTACGATACGCACGATAAATATGCAGAGCGCATGAGCAATGCCGCCAAACAACTGGCAATGTTTATTCAGTTCACGCCAATTTATCCAGACATCATTCGCAAAGCTGAATCTTTTCAGAAAACCGCGCGCAATCCTCAAATTGTGAAACAATTTTTGAAGATGTCGGACAAAGAGCGACCTCGCTGTTTTATTGCCACAGCGGCTTTTGAAGATCCCCAGTCCGCAGAAGTCATGATTTTGCGAGCTTACCGTGACTTCACACTTCGCCCCACGAAATGGGGCCGTAAATTTATTGCCATTTACTATAAGTTCTCTCCTCACATTGCTTGCTTACTCGATAAGCAACCGCATCTGAAACCCGCAGTCAGAGCAATTCTCCGACTTTTGATTAAATGCGTTAGCTAGAATTCCTTCGCTTTGATGCTTGCAAACCTGCCACTTTTTAAGGGAATGTATTTGCATGGCTCATATCTACGATTATGCAATTATTGGAAGCGGTTTAACTGGCCTTAGCATCGCAGCGGCACTTAGTCGCGAAACGAAAAACATCGCTCTTCTTGAAGGTGCTGATGTTCCATTCGGTGTGAACAAGAAAGTGAATTTTCCCACCGGCCCCATGAACAACGGTCTTCGTTTTGTTCCAGACTCCGTTCTTTCCGAAAAGGCACTACGCTTTTTAGAAAATCTTTTAAACATGAAAGTGGTAGATACCGCTTCAGAAGAAGCTCCGATCACCTACGAATCGGGCGGCTTTAAAACATTCCTGGGTTTTGGCGACAACCCGCCTGCTTTCTATGAAGAGCTTGCATACTTCACTTCCAGCAAGCGTTTGGATTTGGCGATGGAGCCTTTCGAATGGACTCAAGCCCTGTTTGAAAAATTCCAGGGCGAATTTATGCCCCGCTCGTACGTCACAAAGTTTCATCAAGAGGGCGAAAAAGTCACTCACGTGACGATCAACGGGTCAAAAACCTTGCACGCACATAACTTCATCTTTGCGGGAACCGTGAAAGATCTGGCACTTCTTCTACCGGAAGATGCTATCTCTATTCGTGCTCGCTCGAAGCTTGCAAAGAATACTTATTGGACGGCTCTTTGCCTGGATCTTTGCCATGCAAAACCCGTCACGGATTCCACAGCAATGCACATCCTTAACGGCACGACTCAGGATGAAATTGGGCCTTGTGCAGGTCGCTTCCTGCCTTCAGTGGAAACTGAAAACGGACCTTTGCAGGCTTCTCAGTGGATGACCTTCATTGAACAAGAAGTGACCGAGGATTCCGAAGTGGTTGGTATGGCTTTGAAGAAAATCAAACGCCAAATTAAGCGGGCATATCCAGAAGCATTGGATAATCTGAAGTTGGAAAGAATTTTTGTTGCGCCTATTATTGCTGGCAACGGTGATATCAAATTGAGCGCCAATATGACTATTCCGGAACTTGAAAATCTTTGGATTGCTTCAGCGACTGTCAACGAACAAAAGAATCTTGTCGGCTCTTTGCTTCAGGCAGAAATGATTGTCGCTTCTTTGGGCTTCAAAGTGGAAACTCTTGACGAGACTTCTTCTTCAACAGAAGCAGCTCTCTAAAAAGCACGGTTCCTTTTCTAAAGAAGGGAACCAGCCTCTTATGCGTCTTCCAATGGCAATGAGAAGGAAAATGTCGTTCCTTCTCCGTAGTTGCTTGAAACGGAAATCTGTCCGCCCATAATTTCGATCAAGTTTTTTGAAATCATAAGACCCAAACCCGTGCCGCCGTATTTGCGCGCAATGGAAGGGTCCTCCTGATAAAAACTGCGAAACAGCTTCTTGAGGTTTTCCCGTTTAATTCCGCGCCCCGTATCGCTGATATGCCACGAATAGGTTTTTGCAATGCAGTCTTTCTTCACCTCAATACGCACCCGCCCCCGTTCTGTGAACTTCACAGCGTTCCCAACAAGATTCATAAGAACTTGTCGCAACCGGTGCGAGTCTCCCACGGCTTGGGCCGGAATATTTTCATCGATGTGAAGCTCTAAACTCAGTCCCTTTTCCTGACATTTGATAAAGAATATTTTCTGAATATCGCTGTGCAGCTCCTTCACATCAAAAAGATGAGAGTCCACCTGCAGCAGACCATTTTCAATTTTTGAGACGTCTAGAATGTCATTCACCAGATGCAGAAGGGAATCAGAGCAACGATGAATGGTGTTTACGTATTCTTGCTGTTCTTCATCAAGGGACGTATCTCTTAAGATATCCGAAAATCCCATAATGCTATTCAGTGGCGTGCGGATTTCATGACTGACGTTACTGAGAAAGCTGGATTTTACGGAAGCCAGTCGCAAAGCTTCTTCACGCGCCTGTATCATCTGAACCTTCGAAATCGCCACATCGCGAAGTTCCGTACGATGGCGCTGAATTCCAAGCATCAGGACAAAGTTTTCAAAACCAATCCAGGCTGTATGTTCGATCCATCTCCATTCGATCCCCGCACTCACCCCATAGATCGACATCGGCAGCATAAATCCACGAAGCAGATGATCGATAATCACGACGGAAGACCCCAGCCACAACACGGGCACATCCATGTAAAAAGCCAGCGCCGCCAACGAGACAAAGATATGGAAATGCGATTCGATTCGTCCGCCAGTAAGATAGATTATAAGGGTCGAAAATAGCATTTGCCCTAGGGCGACCACATAGCGAGTCACCTTTTCTCCGGGAAGCTTCAAAGCCCCATAGATAGGGGGAATTGCAAAAAGAGCCCCAAAAAGGAGCCCAATTAACGCATTTTCTTTTGATCCGCTTAACTGCCCAAGCCATGTACTTGGGGTCACAAAGGCCCCCAGCAGAATGCAGCCAAGCCATTGAAATCCCATAAGATATGCAAAACCGCGATCTACGCGGGCGCAGATCTCATCGGTCTGATCACTGAAGATTTTCTCCACATCATGATGGAGTCTTGGATCGTCTTGTACTTTCATTCCCTCTCGCTTACGTTCACAAATAACGGGATTGCTTGAGCTATTTATCGGATCCAATTCGCCGCGTCTAAACATTTCTTAATGTGGCTAAGTTCGAATGTAATCCTCGCGTCTCAAAGGGAGAGTCCTTGAAAGACTGCTTGCGTGCTATGCCACCCTGTGATATCCCCAAACTCCAAACAATAAGCACTCGTAGGCATTAACTGGTCCCCCAAAGTACTGAAAAAGGGGGTCTTCCGGCGAAACAAAATAAGCTGGCTCTACCTGCGGGGACGAATAACCAGAAAGGAAGTACTGCCATGGCACAAGTGACCATGAAAGAAATGTTAGACGCTGGCGTCCACTTCGGACATCAAACTCAGCGTTGGAACCCAAAAATGAAACCTTATGTTTACACAGCTCGCGGAGGCATTCATATCATTGACCTTCAAAAGACTGTTGTACGCGCTAACAAAGCTGCTGACTTCGTAAAAGAAATCGCTGCTAACGGTGGTCGTTTGATCTTCGTTGGAACAAAAAAGCAAGCTATTGAGCCTATCCAAGAGGCAGCTCAAAAATGCGGTCAGTACTACGTAACTAAGCGTTGGTTGGGTGGTATGATGACGAATTTCGAAACGATCAAATCTTCTATCGATCGTCTTCGCAAAATCGACACAATGAAAGAAAAAGGCGAATTCAACTACCTGACTAAGAAAGAACGCGCGAAGCTTGAAAAAGAATATCTTCGTTTGACTGAGTTCTTGTCTGGTATCCGTGACATGAAGGAAATGCCATCTGCTATGTTCGTAGTAGATCTTCCTAAAGAACACATCGCTGTTGCTGAAGCAAAACGCTTGGGCATCCCTGTTGTTGCTATCGCTGATACAAACTCTGATCCAGAGTCTGTTGAATACGCGATCCCTGGTAACGACGATGCGATCCGCTCTATCAAATTGTTCGCAAACCTAGTTGCTGAAGCTTACCTAGAAGGTGCTAAAACTTGGGAACAAAAACTTCGCACAATGACAGACAAACAATCTGACGTTGCTAAAGAAGCTTCTGAAGGTAAAGAAGAGGCTCCAAAACGTCGTGGTGCGGGTCCTCGCGTCGGCGCGAAAGAAGCTCCTAAGAAATCAGCAGGTCCTACAGTTGTTAAAGCAACTAAAGGTCGTAAACTTGTTGCTGCTGGTACAGCAGAAGAAGTTGAAATCCAAGCTGAGCTTGAGAACAAAGAAGACGATACAGCGGCGGAATAATTCCCCTGTAATTGAAATGAAAAAGGTGGCCTAGCCACCTTTTTCATAAGTGCCGCATCCATAAACGGGCTTTCGCGGCTCTTCGTGTTTGATCGATTCGTTTAAAAATCTATTGTAAGGAGACTCCTAATGTCTATTTCCGCTACTCTTGTTAAAGAGCTAAGAGAAAAAACAAATGCAGGTATGATGGATTGCAAAAAGGCGCTTGAGGCGACTTCTGGCGATTTCAATGCTGCTGTTGAATGGTTGCGCGTAAAAGGTCTTGGCGCTGCTGCAAAGAAAGCTGACCGTATTGCTGCTGAAGGTACCGTATTCGCACAAGTTGTGGGCAACACAGGTATCGTGGTTGAAATCAACTCTGAAACTGACTTCGTTGCTCGTAACGACGGCTTCAGAGCTTTGGTTGCTGACGTTGCTGAACACTTGGTTAAAACAACTGCAACTGGCGATGTTTTAGAACACGCTTACTCTAAAGATCCTTCTAAGAAATTGGCTGATCTTTTCACTGAAGCTACTGCGACTATCGGTGAAAAAATCGTTCTTCGCCGTTCAGAGAAGTACACAGCTGCTGCTAACACTTTGATTCACACTTACATCCACGGTGAAGGTAAAATCGGCGTATTGATCGAAGTTGCCGCTTCTAAACCAGAAGCTGTGGCGAACCCTGCTTTGAAAACTTTCGCTCAAGACGTTTCATTGCATATCGCTGCTATGAACCCAATGGCTATTTCTTCTGACCAAATCCCTGCGGAAGTTGTTTCAAAAGAAAAAGAAATTTTGACTGCTAAAAACCTTGAATCAGGTAAAAAACCAGAAATGATCGAAAAGATCGTAGAAGGTCAAATCCGTAAGTTCTTGGCTGAAAACTGTTTGATGGACCAAGCTTTCGTTAAAAATCCAGACATGAAAGTGTCTGATTTGGCGAAAACTGTTGGTAAAGAGATCGGTGCTGACGTTACAATCAAACGCTTCGTACGTTATGAATTGGGAGCTGGTATCGAGAAGAAGTCCAATGACTTCGCTGCTGAAGTTGCAGCTCAAATGAAAGGACACTAATTTGAAAGAGCCTGTCTATAAACGCATTTTGCTAAAGTTAAGTGGTGAAGCTCTTGCTGGAAAGCAAGGGACTGGGATTAGTACAGCAACGATTAAACAAATCGCACAAGACGTAGCAGAGGCTTATAAAGCAGGCGTTCAAATGGGTATCGTCATCGGTGGCGGTAACATCTATCGTGGTGTTGCCGCTTCTGCTGAAGGCATGGATCGCGCCAGCGCCGATTACATGGGTATGCTGGCGACTTGTATCAATGCTTTAGCCCTTCAAGACGCCCTTGAAAAAGAAAACGTTCCCACCCGCGTTCAAACGGCCATTGAAATGGCTGAAATCGCGGAGCCTTATATCCGTCGCAGAGCCATTCGCCATTTAGAAAAAGATCGCATTGTGATTTTCGGTGCAGGAACCGGCAATCCTTTCTTCACGACTGACACTGCAGCTTCTCTTCGCGCTATGGAGATCAATGCTCAGGTCATCATGAAAGCGACAAAAGTCGACGGAATTTACGATAAAGATCCTGCAAAGCATGCAGATGCAAAAAAATTCGATAAGATCAGCTACATTGATGTCCTGAACCGCGGTTTGCAGGTGATGGACTCGACCGCGATCAGCATGTGCATGGACAATAAACTTCCAATTATCACTTTCGACCTTACTCAGCCAGGCAACATCCTAAAAGCTGTTCAGGGTGAAAATATCGGAACATTGGTTCACTAACCAAACGATAGAGCAAAAAGGAGACAACTATGTCAGTCGCAGATGTAAAAAAGAATGCTCAAGCAAAAATGGAAAAGACTTTGGCGGCTTTGGGCGAAGAGCTTAAAAAGATCCGCACCGGTCGCGCTCAAGTATCTATGCTTGATAATATCCGCGTGAACTACTACGGCACTCCATCTCCTCTTTCTCAGGTGGCATCTATTTCAACACCAGATGCAAAATCTTTCCTTATCGCTCCTTGGGAAGTTTCTATTCTTAAAGATATTGAACAAGCCATCATTAAATCTGAGTTGGGCATGGCGCCCATGAACGATGGTAAAGTGATCCGCCTTAAAGTTCCTGATCTTACTGAAGAGCGCCGTAAAGACTTGGCAAAACAAGTTAAAAAAATTGCTGAAGAAGCACGCGTCGCTGTTCGCATGGCTCGTCGTGATGCCAATGACGAAGTTAAAAAACTTCAAAAAGATAAAGCGATCAGTGAAGACGAAGGCAAAAAAGCTGAAGCTGATATTCAAAAAGTGACTGACGATTTCATCAAAAAAGTAGACCAAGTGGCTGATGAAAAAGAAAAGTCTATTTTGACTATCTAATTAGCTTTTTAAAATTGGTTGCGATGACTCTTCCGAAGCATATAGCTATTATTATGGATGGTAACGGTCGTTGGGCTCAGCTCAAGCGTCGTCCTCGCACGTTCGGTCATATCAAGGGAACTCGTGTCGCGAAGAAGATCATTACTGATTGTTCGCGACGCGGAATCAAGAATCTGACCCTTTATGCTTTCAGTACTGAAAACTGGTTTCGCCCTCAGGCCGAAGTCAGTTTGTTAATGCAAATTCTTCGTCGCTATTTAAAGCGCGAAACAGAAAATCTTGTTAAAGAAAATATTCGTTTTTCGGTGATCGGGGATATGTCCCGCATTCCTGCGGATGTCGCAGAGGCGATCGACAAATCCATCGAAGCTACAGCTCAGTGCACAGGCTTGAATCTGGTCTTTGCTTTGAGCTATGGTTCTCGCCAAGAGATCACAGAAGCCGTTCGCGACATTGCTGCTCGTGTGGCGGCCGGTGAATTAAACCCTGAAGAAATTGACGAATCTGTTATCAACTCTGCGCTCAGCACTTATCCGACGCCGGATCCAGATTTGATCATTCGCACAAGTGGCGAACAAAGACTGTCAAATTTCCTGTTGTGGCAAGCGGCCTATTCAGAGTTCTATTTTACTGATGTGTTATGGCCCAACTTCACCGAGTCTCATCTAGAGGAGGCCCTAAATGCTTTCTCGATGAGACAACGCCGCTTTGGCAAGGTTACAGCGAATGACAACGTGGAAAAGCTTTCTAACTAGAGCTGTTTCGGCTGCAGTAGCCCTCGCTCTAATCATCGCGCTTTATATTGCGCTCAATATCCAGGGTTTGAAGATCGCGATCGCTTTCGTCGTTGCAGTCGGCACCTGGGAATTGACCAGCCTGCTTTTCAAAACAGAAAAATCTTTGTTCATTAAAGTTCTGTTCTATCTACTAACGCTTCTGACTTTTGGCGCCACCCTCACATCATTGAGCACCGGTGGCTTGGTTTTTTCAATTTCTTTGATTGCGATGATCATTGCGGTTTTGTTATCCGCTCATAAAGATGGAAATTTGCAATACATGACTGACGCTCACTCGAAAGCCGCGTTGGGTCTGTTTTACATGGGATTATTACCCGCCTTTGCCTTTCGCATCTTGGATCAGGTTCAGGGTCTTTCGTGGTTTGTCTATTTGCTTGCTGTGGTTTTTGCGGGCGATACCATGGCGTACATCTTTGGCGTCTTGATTGGGAAGCATAAAGTGATGCCGTCCGTATCTCCGAAAAAAACTTGGCAGGGCTCCATCGGTGGCATCGTCGGCTCCATGCTTGCGGGATTTGTCTGTTGGCATTTTCTCTTTTCAGAACAGTCCTTGAGTCTCTTTTTGATACTTTCCGCTCTATCCGGTTTTGTCGGCCAATTTGGAGATTTCTTCGAATCGCTCTTAAAACGAGTCGCCGACGTAAAGGATTCTGGCAAGATTATGCCGGGCCATGGCGGTGTATTAGATCGTATTGATGGGGTCCTATTCGCAAGTCCTGTTGTCCTATCCGGAATTCTGATTCTATCTCACCTTTTGTCGTAATCGAAAGGTCGAGCCCCCCGGCATTAACATTTTTATTTTCTAGCTCGTCCCGGTCCAAAACCCTAGAATATTCAAATGAATATCTTTTCTTATCTTCAATCAGGTTTATCAGCAATCATCCCTTTTGTTATCTTGCTCGGAATTTTGATTTTCGTGCACGAGCTTGGACACTTCCTTGTCGCTCGCTGGTGTGGAGTACGTGTTGAAGTTTTCAGTTTGGGTTTTGGCAAAAAACTTCTGAAATATAAAAAAGGTGATACTACCTACGCACTGTCACTTATTCCTTTGGGCGGTTATGTGAAAATGTTCGGCGAACAACCGGGCGATCATATTTCTGACGAAGATAAGAAGCATTCGTTCACCCATAAGAATGTATGGCAAAGAATTGCTGTGGTTATTGCCGGTCCTTTAATGAACTTCCTGTTCGCAGTTTTGGTATTTTTTGCCGTAGCCCTTATCGGCGAAGACGCAAAAACTCCGGTTGTTGGTGATGTCGCTCAAAATACGCCTGCGTATGCGGCTGGTTTCCGCTCTGGCGATAAAGTTGTTTCTATCAACGAAACTCCCGTCAACACATGGGAAGACTTACAACGTTCTTTAAGCCTTAAAGAAAATCACAATCTTCATATTGATGTCGTCGTACAACGCGAAGGCACTGGCGAAACGGCGAAGATCGCAACCGACGCGAAAGCGGAGCCAAACCCTAACGTTCTTAGCTCTTACGACTATGTCGCGAATGTGGATGGTTTGACTCCGTATTCTGCGGGCACCACGATTGGCGTACTAGAAGGATCTCCGCTGGCGGCGTTGGGCGTGCAAACTGGCGATTCCATCATGTCTATCAACGGACAAAAAGTTTCCTACTGGAGACAGCTGGAAGACACTTTAGCAAAACAGAATGCCAAAGAACCCTTAACAATAGAAATTATGGGTTTGCGCGAAGGTGACAAAGAAGCCAAACCTTTGACAATCACTTTAGCACCAACGGCTTCAATCAAGACGTACTCTATGGCTAGCTTAGGATTTGAAAGCTCTGAACTTTACCTCAGCAAAGTCATGGATAACTCTCCGGCAAAGGCTGCCGGACTGCATGCGATGGATCGCTTGATTTCCATTAACAATGTCGCACTTAAAAAATGGGAAGATGTCATTAATAACATCAAGTCCTTTGATGGAAAAAATCCTGTGGCTTTAACGGTTCTACGCGATGGTCAGAAGTTGAATCTGAATATCACGCCGAAGATGACCACCCAGATGCTTCCAACCGGAACAGAAGAAAAACGCTACACGATCGGCATTGCGCCTATTGCTAATATTGCCGCTCCAGAGTTGATGATCGTTCGATCTGAAAACATTGGCCAAGCTTTCGCTCGCGGTGTGGAAAAAACTTGGGACGTGTCAGTCATGACGGTGATGAGCTTTGTGCGTCTATTCCAGGCGAAGATTTCTCCGAAAAATATCGGCGGCGTCATCTCGATCGGTCAGGCGGCCAGCGAAACTTTCAAAATCGGCCTGACTCAATTCTTGCAAATGATGGCGATCATTTCCGTGAACCTTTTTATCTTAAACCTGCTACCAATCCCGGTGCTAGATGGCGGACACTTGGTGTTCTATGCCATCGAGGTTGTGAAGGGTGCACCATTAAGCATGAGAAAAATGGAGCTGGCACAACAAGTAGGTCTGGCTTTATTGATGAGTCTTATGATCTTCGCCTTGTTTAACGACTTCACACGCATTCTTGGGTTATGAAGATTTTAGCTATGGAAACCAGCACTCTGCTTGGCGGAGTTGCTGTTGTCATTGATGGACAAGTGGTGGCTGAGGAATCCTCTTTACGTCAGAAGACTCATAGCGAAAACATCAGCCCCTTCATCGAGCACTGTTTACGAAAAGCCCAAATTACACTTGAGGACATTGATGTCTTCGCCGTAGGCCAAGGGCCGGGAAGTTTCACTGGTATTCGCGTTGCCGCCAATGCCGGGAAAACTTTTTCTTATAGCTTCAACAAGCCGCTCGTGACCATCGATACGCTGATGCTTCTGGCCGCCCAGGTGCAGGACAAAAGCAAGCCTGTCCTTGCTATCATCAACGCTTACAAAAACATGGTTTACATGGGGCTATTCGATGTTCGTGGAGCAGAACCCACCTACATCAAAGGTCCTGACGCCGTCCCCGTACGCGACCTAAAAAATCACGTCGACAGGGAGTGCCTGGTCGTCGGTGATGGGTGGGAAGCTTATAGTGAGTACTTTCCTGAAGAGCTGATGAAAAAATGCCTTCGCGATCCCCAACTTCCCGATCATGCTTTGGCATCGACTTTGGGAATTATGGCGGAACAACGCGCTTTAGCGGGCCGCACTTTAGACTGGAAATCTTTCGTACCTCTTTATATTCGCGCCTCTGAAGCCGAAGAGACAAAAAAAGGAATTTTAATCTCGCCGCTGAAGTAGAGGAAACACCATGGAACGAGATCTTCATAAGGCCTATTTAGAATCTTTGGAGTTCAAAAAAACTTCAAATGAGCACACTGAAACAAAGCTGTGGGTCGTCGCCTCTGGAAAAGGTGGAGTCGGCAAAACGTTTGTTTCCTCAAGTTTAGGCATCACCCTTTCAAAATTGGGTCACTCCGTTGTGATCGTCGATTTGGATCTTAGCGGTGCAAATATTCACACTTCTCTTGGCTTACCCCCTTCCCACATGAATATCCGTCATTTCTTTGAAGGCGTTAAAACTTTGCAAGAGCTGGTTATTCCAACCCCGTTTCCACATCTTTCTTATGTTCAGGGATTTTGGGATTCATGGACGCCGACAGATTTTTCTTACGCTCAAATTCAGAATCTTTTGCCAGAACTAAAAAAGCTTCGCGCCGACTATGTCATCGTGGACCTGGGTGCTGGCGCTTTAGAAGCGCACTTAGAGCTATTTAAAGCTGCTGACGAGAAGTTCCTGATCACAACTCCCGAGCCCACGAGCATCGAAAAAACATATCGCTTTATCGAAGCTTTCGTCTGCCATTCTCTACGCGAAAGCTCTACGCCCGATGCTTACGGCAACATGATTTCTACTCTGAGAAATCATCGGCAAAGAACTTTGGAAAAACCTTTTTCTTTCAGATCTTATTTGAAGGAACAAACGGGATTTCACTATGACTTCTTTGAAGCTCTGTCTGCGACGCCCGTGCGTTTGATTGTGAACTCAGCTCGCAGCCAATCCAATGCGGATTTGGGTCATTCAATTAAGAGTGTCTGCAAAAAGTACTACGACTTAGGTATTGATTTTGCTGGTGCGATCGACTTCGACAACGCTGTGTGGCAGTCAATCCGCTCTCGAGAACATGTCTTGGAGGCTCAGCCTTTCACTCCTTTAGCAGGACAATTTTTAGCGACTTGCAAACAACTTATTGATCCCGAGGAGCTTCGCGCCGTAGTATAATAGCTACGATGCAAGCGACGTCACGGTATAACTACTACGAGATTCTTGAACTGACAGCAAATGCACCTCAACACGAGGTCAGCGCTGCCTATGACCGCGCGCGCACGACTTACTCGGGCGAAAATCCCGCCATTTATACCATCTTTTCAGAACAAGAAGCTCGCGAGCTATTGGTTTTAATCGAAGAGGCTTATCAGGTTCTTGGGAACAAGATTCTTAGAAATATTTATGATCAAAGACTGTTAAGCGGTCGCGCTTCTCTCAACGATCTGACCTATGCCTCTATTGTTGAAGCTAGCAAGCAGGTCTTCCCAGAACAAAAAGTTGAGAAGCCCGCCCCTTCTTTCAAAAAAGACGAAGCTTTTGAAAAAGAAATCGCTGCCCGCGACAACTGGGATGGGGCTTTCCTTCAAAAGATTCGTGAATACAAACAAATTTCCGTACAACGTATGAGTGAGATCACTAAAATCAACTCTTACTACGTTACCGCTGTTGAGAATATGGATGCTTCCAATCTTCCGGCTGTGGTTTTTGTGCGCGGATATGTGGTGCAAATTGCTAAAGCACTGGGTTTGGACGACAAAAAAGTTGCCGACTCTTACATGAAGAATTTCAAGAACGGTCTTGGAAAGTAAATCATTTTGCAAAAAATTAATGTCACAGCGACATCCGAGATGCACGGGCTGCGCCTGGATAAGGCTTTAGCTCTTATTGAAGAAATCGGAACTCGATCCCGCGCCTCTCACCTTATTGATTCGTCGGCCATTCTGCTCAATGGAAAGACCGCTAAAGCTTCGGCTACGGTAAAGGAAAATGATCAGATCGAAATCACTTTGCCTGAAGCCGTCCCCTCGGAACTTCAACCTTATGACTTTAAACTGGATATTCTTTTTGAGGACGAAGATCTTATCGTAATCAACAAACCGGCAGGCTTGGTCGTACACCCGGCTGCGGGCCATGCGCACGACACTTTGGTAAATGCTTTGATTGCCCACACCGAAGATCTTTCAATGAAGTTTGGCGAAGAGCGGCCGGGCATCGTGCATCGCCTGGATAAAGAGACCAGCGGCATCATCGTAACCGCAAAGAATGACAAGGCTCATGAGTCACTCACGGCTCAATTCAAAGAGCGCAGCACTCATCGGATCTATTATGCAGTTTGTGTCGGCACAGCAAAAGCCTTGTCTTCAGGAACGATAAAAAGCTTCTTGGCCCGTCATCCAACGGACCGCAAACGTTATGCCTCTGTTCTCGATGAAGACAAGCGACCCTATGCGGATAAAGAAAACCCTCCAGAGATTGGAAAATGGGCAGTCACTCATTACGAAGTTTTAAATCGTAAAAGCGGACTTAGTTATCTAAAACTAAAGCTTGAGACCGGAAGAACTCATCAGATTCGCGTGCATCTTTCGGAAACCGGTCTGCCTATAGCCGGGGATGTTCTTTATGGCGCGGACAAAAAGACAAAGAACATCGAAGCCCGGGAAACTCAGGAATCCATTCGCGGACTGAATCGCTTTCTGCTTCATGCTGCGGAGTTGGGTTTTACTCACCCCAGAACGCAAGAAAGAATGTTCTTTCAAAAGGACTGGCCAGAAGATATTTTACAGTTGTTAAAAAAATGGGGTCTAAGATGAATCTGGAGCAAACCGAGTTAGGATATGAAGTGCGCCTTCCGCATTTCACAATCTTTCTAGGTGGAGTGAATGCCCAGTTGCCACAACTGAAATCTTTTTATCCCGACTACACATTTGTGCGCGTAAAACAAATTCATAGCGATGCAGTGGTGGAAAGCCGTGACGGTCATCTTGATTACCAAATTATCGCTGATGCCCACTACACCAAAGAAAAGAATCTAGCTTTATGTGTAATCACGGCGGACTGCGTGCCCGCGCTTATTTATGATGCGACGACAGATCTGATCGCTGGCATTCATGCAGGCTGGCGAGGTGTGGCTTCCAAAATTATCCCCAAAACAATTGAAAAGCTTGTTGCCGAAGGTGCAAAACCAGAAAACTTGCATGTCGTTATCGGACCCCACATTCAGAAACCCAGTTTTGAAGTCGGCACAGATGTCAGAGACCAGATTCTTTCTAGCCTCGGACCCTTAAGTCCCGCAGACCGTGCCCAATATTTTGAGGCCCTTCCCGAAAATAAATCTTTGGTGGATCTTAATCAGGTCGTGCGCACTCAGTTGCAACAAGCGGGCATCCTGCCCGATCAGGTTTTCCTTCTGCATATTAATACCGTCACTGATTCCAGATTCCACTCTTACCGTCGGGACAAAGAAAAATCAGGACGACAAATCAGCTTCATCTGTCGAACCTCATGAAAATTCTGCCACAAGATTTCTACTTTGAAGACACCACCAGCGTCGCGAAGTCGCTTCTTGGAAAAATCTTACATATTCGAAAAGGCCACGAAGAGCACCAGGCTCGCATCGTCGAGGTGGAGGCTTATTTAGGTATTGAAGATCCGGCTTGCCATACCTTTGGAGATCGACGCACACCTCGCACTAAGTCGATGTATTTGAACGGGGGACATAGTTACGTCTATATGATTTATGGAATGTACTACTGTTTAAACTTCGTCACTCGCACAGAAAAGCATCCTGAAGCTGTTCTGATTCGAGGGGTGCAGCCATTGAATGCCGAGCCTCACGTCAAAAAGAAAGACATTAAAACCAATGGCCCTGGAAAGCTTTGCAAATATTACAGCATCAACAAAGACGATGACGGCTTAAAACTTTGGAAAAATACTTCCGCACTTTTTGTGAGTGAAGATGATCACATTATTAAACCGAAACAAATTGTTTCGCGGCCCCGCATTGGCGTTGACTACGCTGGTGAGGCCGCTCACTGGCCTTTGCGTTTCTATTTACAGGACAATCTTTATATTTCTCGCCCCTAAGGCTTTGCTTTTTTCATCGATAAACTTTTCCCAGACCAATGTTTTAAGTGAACACAAAGTGAAAAGCTGGAAACAAAAAAATATGTTTTCATTGGTCCTCATTGCGAAGAATGCTACTATTGAGCCATGAAGGTTTTGCAGAAGATTGAGTACGGGGAACGTTTTAATACCTTTTCACATGCATTGGGAGCATTCCTGGCGCTTGTGGGGTCCGTACTTCTGATCGGCCTTGCCGCCTCTAAACAGGATACTTGGCGTTTATTTTCTTTTTCTGTTTATGCATTCACGACTGTGGGTCTTTATTGTATCTCCACCATCTATCATGGCACGCAAGGGCAGAAGAAAGACTTCTACCGCAAGCTTGATTATATCGGCATTTATTTGAAGATCGCAGGTAACTATACGCCTTATGCTATTTTGGCTTTGCGTGGAAACACGGGATGGATGGTTCTTGGCGTAGTTTGGACTCTGGCGGTTCTTGGAATTATGTGGGAGCTTGTTGCCTCTCCAAAAAACCGCAGTTTGTCTCTCGCATTGTATGGCATCATGAGCGTCACTGTTCTACCCGCCCTTAAGCAACTGATGGATGCGATTCCGCCTTTGGGTTTTGCCATGATTATGGCAGGCTTTATTTCTTACGCCATCGGAGTCTATTTCTTCTTCAACGATACAAAAATCAAACATGGCCACGGCTTGTGGCATCTGTGTGTGATGGCGGGGACCGCATTTCAATATCTGTGCGTACTCATTTATCTGACCTAGCCTTTTTGTCGTTTAAGAGTGACAGGCCCTTCGCATTCCATACAATTTAGTCATACACGCGAATCAGGTATCTTCTGGAAGGTATGATTATGCAGATTCATTCTCTTTTCGCTACGTCCCTTTTAAGTACGTTGCTTCTTTTAAATATTTCGTGCGCGGAAAAAAGTCAGGCGCCGGAGTCCATGAGTCTGAAGCTTTTAAGAATGCAAGCCGAAGCCAATTATCAGACTGACATCGTTCAGAATCCAGCCTCTTTAAAAAGCGTGCAAAGAATCGCCTTTGTCTCTGGCATCGATCAAACTCAGCCCCAACACTTCTGGAGCACCGTCGCTTCACACAAGCCAGATCTGGTGATCGCAGCGGGAAACACGGTTCATTCGACCAAAGCTTTCGAAAAGCCCCTTTTAGCTCAGTATAAAAAGCTGGATGAAAATGAAGACTATAGAAAAATTCGCCAGAACACTCCATTCATGGCCACTTGGGATGAATTAGATTTTGGCCTTCGCCACGGCGACTCTTCATTCCAAGGCAAAAATGAAAATCGTGATGCCTTTGTAAAGTACTGGAACTACATTCCCAAGTTGCAAGCAAAGTCGGCTAAAGGCGTTGAACATTCTTTGCTTTTGGGACCTCCAGGTAAACGGGTGCAAATTATTGTGTTGGACACGCGTTTCTATGCGACACCCTGGACCGAAAGCGGCGTTGACGGGAAGTTCAAAAAGAACTGGTCGAAATCAGCAAGTCTTTTGGGTACCTCGCAATGGAACTGGTTGGCTTCAGAGCTAAAAAAAGATTCGGACTTCAAAGTCATCGTCTCATCCTTGCAAGTCGCCGCCAATTCTGACGACGGCGAACGCTGGGGCCTTTACCCCCATGACCGTCAAAAACTTTTCGATACCATTCGCAATGCCGGCGCGAAAAAAGTCATCATCGTCAGTGGAAATCGTAACTTTGGGGCTCTTGGAAAAGTCGACATGGATAATTACGGACCTCTTTATGATTTAACCGTCGGTCCTTTTAATGAATCGGTGATGAGCGCGGAAAAAGATCGTCACTACATCGGCGACGCTGTAAATTCTGAAAACTTTGGCCTGCTCGAGTGGGACTGGAAGCACCGAACTTTGCACCTAAAGATACTTGATCAAGAAAACAAGGTTTCCAAAGAACTAAGTCTCAAAATCTAAGAATTTAATGCTGGGGCTGAAGATAGCCCGCAAATTTTAGACAAAAAAAATCCCGCTTTAGAAGCAGGATTTAAATTCAAAACAAAAAATGGTGGCTTGAGACGGAATTGAACCGCCGACACAAGGATTTTCAGTCCTCTGCTCTACCAACTGAGCTACCAAGCCACGGAAATCAAAAGAGACCAAATGTGTATCTTTTGGCCTCTTTGATGTCAACAATTAGGCTTTATCGAAGGCGTTTTTTAAGTCGTTTAGTAGATCGTTCAAGTCCTCCACCCCTACTGAGAGGCGAATCAAGGAATCATCGATCCCCAAAGCCTTGCGATTTTCCGCCGGAACGGAGGCGTGCGTCATAATTGCGGGGTGCTCGATAAGACTTTCAACGCCCCCCAAGCTCTCTGCCAACGAGAAAACATTCACATTTTCCAGGAATTTGCGGGCAGAATCCATACCTCCCTTAATGTAGAACGTGATCATTCCGCCGAAACCATGCATCTGTTCTTTCGCCAAAGCATGTTGAGGATGGCTCTCAAGACCCGGATAGATGACTTTGTCCACTTTGGGATGATTTTCCAAAAACTTGGCAATGGCCATCGCATTTTCCTGATGGGCTTTCATACGCAATGGCAAAGTTTTCAAACTTCTTAAGCACATGAATGAATCAAAAGGTCCTTGGATAGCGCCCATTCCGTTACTTAAAAACGCCAGCTTCTCGGCCAAGTCCTCTCGCGAAGTGACGGCGATTCCACCGACCACATCACTGTGACCGCCGATATACTTCGTTGCCGAGTGAACAACAATGTCTGCCCCCAACTCTAGAGGACGCTGGAAATAAGGGCTCATGAACGTGTTGTCCACAGCCACGATAATTCCTTTGGCCTTTGCTATTGCGCAGATGCCTTTGATATCGACAAGTTTCAAAGTGGGATTGGTCGGCGTCTCTAACCACACCATCTTCGTATTTGGCTTTATCGCCTTTTCGAAGTTTTCCACCTTGGTAAGATCCGTATAGGAAAAATCAATTCCGTCGTGCTTTAGTACTTTGTCGAAAAGACGGAAAGTACCGCCGTACATGTCATCCATCGCAATAACATGATCACCGCTTTTAATGATATGCAGTATTGTTGTCGTCGCAGCACAACCCGAAGCAAAGGCAAAACCAAACTTGCCACTTTCAAGATTTGCCATGCAGTTTTCATAAGCGCGACGCGTGGGATTGTGAGTGCGAGAGTATTCCCAGCCCTTATGAACTCCTGGAGACTCTTGTACATAGGTCGAGGTTAAATACACCGGCGTCATAATCGCGCCCGTCGTCGGATCCGGAGATTGACCCGCGTGAATAGCTCTTGTTGCAAAACCTAAATTCTCTGTCGTCTTTTTCATATCACACCTATTTTGAGGGAAGATTTTTTAATGCCTCTTCAGCAGAAATCACGCGATTGAACGAGTTTTTAACGTCTTCTTCTTTCAAGAGGCCGTTTTCAATCATCCACTTGTCGTTGAAAGCCTTGCTAAGATATTGGCGACCGCTATCAGCGAAGATGACTACGATGTTAGAAGGCTTTTCTAACTTTTCAGAAGCCTTCATGGCGCCCACCAGTGCCGTTGCGCTGGAAGGACCAACCAGCAGTCCTTCTTCAGATACCAGTCGGCGGGTCATGGCGAAAGCCTCTGGATCACCAACGCGAACAAAGCCATCATAAATATCTAAATGCACATTTCCGGGAAGCATGTCTTCACCGATGCCCTCAACTTTATAAGAACCAGGAGGATCAACAATTTTTTTGTGATAAAAGAGGTCGTAAAGGATGCTTCCGATCGGGTCCGCACAAATAACCTTCACATTAGATTTTTGTTCTTTCAGGTACTTCGCGCAGCCAGAAAGAGTCCCGCCTGTTCCAGCGCCCCCCACCAACATGTCGATTTTTCCATCCATTTGGTTCCAGATTTCTGGACCCGTCGTTTGATAATGGCGATTCGGATTGTCCGGATTAAAAAATTGATTAACCAGAAAGCCACCCGGGATCTGTTCGGCAATCTTCTTGGCTACGGAATAGTGACTAAGAGGATCTTCGGGGCCCACCATCGGAGTGATAACCACTTGAGCACCGTAGGCACGCAACAATGCACGTTTTTCTTCGCTCATTTTTTCGGGCATCACAAAGATGCTCTTATATCCTTTGACTGCCGCCGCTAGAGCCAAGCCGACACCGGTGTTCCCCGAAGTCGCTTCAACAATAGTTCCGCCGGGTTTCAAATCGCCGCGCTTTTCAGCTTCTTCGATCATGGCCACAGCCACGCGGTCCTTAATACTTCCACCCGGGTTAAAGTATTCCACTTTGGCGAAAAACTTGTGCTTGGAACCTTTAGTGACGTTATGAAGGGCTACCATTGGCGTGTCGCCAATAGCGTCCAGAATCGAATTATAGATATGTGACATGATTTTACTATCTTTCTAAGTCTCTTCTTCTGTTGGGACGAAGCAGGACTGAATTCATCGACTGCAAAACTGTATTCATTTGAGTCAAAGGATCTACGGAATAGTCCATGCCAAGCTCAGTCGTCAGTTGCTTGACCAATTGACGACTGGGTTGATCCTTCATCAACTCATCCACCAATTTTTCCAAAGCCGCCTGCTTTTTGTCTGATTGTGCCATGGGCCTTCCTCCAACAGGGCCACTCTATCACCCAGCTCCTAAAGAGTGAAAAAAATTTTGCAGAAGCGGTCCAAAAAGGAGCATCAAAAAGGCGGGGAATTGAAAAATCAGGAGGGGCACCAGCATTACAAATGGTAATCGCGCAATTTTATTTGTGATTTCGTCTTGGCAGGCCTCAATCAGCTCTTCCTCCAAGCGCACAAGGACACCGTGAATGGCCTCACCACGAAGTCCCCGCTCCAAAATTTGCAAAAGAGTACGTCGATGCAGCGAAGAAAGTCCCTGCACGCAGTCCTTGGGATCGTAACCCTGCTGCAAAAGAGCCAGCCACTGCGTCACAACTGCCGGGAACTCTCCTTCATTCTTTTTAATATAATACAAAACCCCCTGTTTGACGGACTGACCCTTTTCGACGGCACGTTTAACACAGGTTAATAATTCCAACGGTGGCGCTAAACCTTCCATTTCATCCTCCTTCCAGCCACAAATATCCAAACAAGCCCCCCAAAAAAGATAAGAAAGGACGTCAAAATAAGATTTTTGTGCTCTTTGAATCCGAATTGCATGATCACAAATAAAAAAAGTGCGACATAAAGAGCGGTGACAATTATCGCCTGCATTTTAATTTGCTGAGTGACTTGTCCAGACCTACGTCGAAAATCTTCATGCATTTTTAAATCGCGACGAAGTGCCTTCACTTGTTCGATACAACGACTTTGTGAACGATCAATTTCCTGAAGGTCGTCCCGGAAATCCTGTAGCAGAGCGGATTTCATGGCGATGACATTTTCCGACATCGCCAATGACTGATAGAGTTCCATCAGTTGGTGGCGCCTCCAACCTGATTGATTTTCGATGGCGGCATACAACGATGAGCGGAAAGATTTTCCTGTCTGAAGACCCAAAATCACGCCATCCAACAGGGGAATCAATGCGCTTCGCATTCCTTTCTGAAGAAAAAAACGCAAAATTGGCGGAAATAACTTTAAAGTTATCAAAAGAATGCCGATGAAAAGCCACAGTGAAGGTGCCGATGGCATGATCGCGGTGATGAAACTGATTACAACAAGGTTCGAAATCGCAAGAGATCGAAAAAGTTGTTGAGAGAAAGCGAAATCACGCGCCATTGATGAGAGAATTCGATGAACGAGCACATGTCCGATCATCGAAATCATAAAAAAGATAAGCAAGGGGCACCTCCACCGGCTTTTGAAGATCGCAAAAAATATGCAAGGTAAATTTTTTGTTGACGAGGCTGGTCTAATTGTTGAAGACTTAAGTTAAGAAAAGTTTTTATGTTAGAAACAACAACAACGTTTGCATCCTAGGAGGAGCACATGGCAAAGAAAGCAGCAAAAAAAGCTACTAAGAAAGCAGCTAAGAAAACTACTAAAAAAGCCGCTAAGAAAACTACAAAGAAAGCTACTAAAAAAGCTTCTAAGAAGTAATTCTTACGGAACTAGTTTAGTTCTTAACGAAAACCCCAGAGGCAACTCTGGGGTTTTTTTATGCCCTGAAACCCGCTGCCAGAGCCATTTTCCCATCACTAGCTGTTTTGTATTTTCTTAATTCAGATGAATAGCGGCAGGACAAAACTGCCTAAGACTTTGTCGGGCCTCAGCTAGGTGTGCGCAAGGCCCAATCGCTTCGTTGATTTTCGCAAGTCATTTAGAAATAGTAGATCGCACCAACAGATCCGCTGGGAAGAATCATCGAACGTTTTACTTCCCACATCGCCGTCAACTCGCCGAAGAAGGACAAGCCCGCGAATTCGCCATTGAGTTGATTATATTGAAGACCTGCTGACGCATTGACAAAATCTGTGCCAAAACGGCCGGTTTTCTTTTCGTTTTCAGTCAAAACCCGGTCCAGGATATCAGAATTTTCGTAATCGCTGGATCTGCCACGCGAATTGTACCAACGGGAGTATCCCACCGTTGTATATGGAGCCAAGAAATCGCCATCGAAAGCGTGCTTCCATGCCACTTGAACAGTGTTGTAGCCCGGTCCAGTGCCAAAACCTGCAAGAACACCATCGGCATCTTCGAAATTTAATTCCATATTGAAGCCCGCAAGGCCCAAGGATCCCCCGACAGCGACTCCCGCTCCCACTTTTCTTTCAGCGCGCATCTTCAGTGTTGTGTCGTAAGAGTATCCATTTGAGCCACTGTAATAAGTGTTTGTGGCTCCAGGAATAGAGTGAATCGCATCGCTTGATGTAGATCTTTGTGGTTTTGAAACAGCCGCGGGTGCCGCAAGCGTCTCTTGCTTGGTCGTGCCAGCCTCGATAACCAATGCACCTTGCTGGGGATTTTCTTCAAGGGATTCCGCCTGATTTTGGCGGCGGATGTCGCGGGCGTATTCGGCTTCGATAGAGCGCGATTTGGTTTTGATTGTCGCCGCATCAGAGCCAAGGTTCAAAGGAGCCGCATGGGCCTGACCAAGACTCAAGAAAAGGAGTGCTCCCAAGGAACACGCTGAAACTTTTAACATAGGACCTCCTTATTGGGAGATCTAGAAAATCCGGGCTCTTACGCCTTCTTCCTGAAGAAACTTTTTTATCGCGGGACCATCTAATGGTTCCAATCTAAAAAGGAGCTTATGAACTAAGTCATAAGTTTCTTCCGCTTTCTTAGATCTCATATTGTGAGTAAAATATGCCATGTCATCGCTGATTTTGACCGCGTTATCAAGCAATCTTGCTACATCCTGATTCTTGGTGGTTTTGTCCAAAAGAACCAGTGTTTTGTTGAAGTTTGTCGTCAATCTGTCCAGTTGTTGAATCATATTGCTGACGGAGCCTTCGTTTTTTTCCACCAAATCAATCAGCTTTCCTGCCAATCCGTAGCTTTGTGAGATCAACTGATCAATTCTTGGAGGATCTTCCCCTCGAACATAGTCTCCCGAAGAAAATTCACCCGCTTCCGCGCTTCCCGGGGAAATTTCCAGAAACTTTTCCCCAATAACCCCAGCAAGATTGATGAAAAATTTGGAATCTTTACGGACGCTGGTCCAGGCCTTTTTATCAATGGTGATGGTCAAACGCAGCTTAACTTCTTCACCGCTGGCCATTTTATAAGCTGGATCGAAGTGAATCGCTTTTACCTTGCCCACTTTGATACCCATAACCCGGACAGGAGATCCTTCTTCGATACCGCCGGCATAGTTAAACATCACATTGAGTTCTTTCGCATTCGTGAAAGGAGAAATAAAACCCATAAAGTAGGCGAACACTACGATGAGCGCCACAGAGACAAGAGCCAGCAAACCTACCTTGGTTTCAACCTTCATACGTTCTCCTAATAAAGATAACTAAAAGTATAGGATAAAATAAAATCAATCACAATAATTGCAATAGAAGCCACGACCACTGTATTCGTCGTCGCTCTGCCGACACCCTCTGCGCCTTGTTGACAGCGAAAGCCGAAATAGCACGCCACGATAGGGATCACGCCACCGAAACAGGCCCCTTTGATTGCCGCGAAAACCATATCTTGAAACTGGACAAATCGATCCATCGAAGTCAAAAACATCGAGGGCGTGTATCCCAAGTAATTTTGACTGACGAGCATTGCCGAAAAAATGCAGGTCATGTTCGCAATAATCGTCAACATCATACAGCCGAGAACACAGGCTAAAAAGCGCGGCACCACCAGATAGTTTACCGGATCAATACCCAACATTTTAAAGGCATCGACCTGTTCTGTGATTTGCATCGTGCCAACTTCGGAAGCATATCCCGCTCCTACTCTTGATGTCAGAAGAAGAGCTGTCAGGATTGCCCCTAATTCTCGTAAAATCAGAAGCGCGGCAAATCCGGGCACCATCGAATCATTTTGAATCACCAATTTCATGTGAAAAGAGGATTCTAGGATCGTGACAATGGCGGCAAATGAAACGCAGAACAGAATAATAAGAAGACTTTTATTGGCCACGAAATAAAGCTGTTGAAAGAACTCTTTCCGGCGAAAAGGCGGACTGAAGATTCCGGTCATGGTTTCAGCGATCAACGCGATCATGAACGATACCCCCGAATCATTTGTAAAATGACCTCTCCTAGAAAGCTTGTCATCCAGTCGACGACGACAATACAGATCATCGTGCTAACAGAAGTCGCAACCACGGCACGGCCAACGCCCTTCGCCCCTCCTGTTGTGGTAAATCCCTTGAAGGTGCAGATTGTCGCCAAAACAAGAGCAAACGCCCCACACTTGATGACGCCGCTTAAAATAGAAACTGGACTAACAATCATCGGGACATGACGAAGATATTCTTCAAAATTGACGCCGGCGAATGCATAGCCCATCAACATTCCGCCAAACACGGACATGATCAGGCCGCCACCTAAAAGAAAGAAGCTAGAGATAATAATTCCCAGAAAACGAGGCGCGATGATTTCCTGGATGGGATCAGCACCTAAGCATCGAACAGCATCGATTTGTTCAGTCACACGCATGGTGCCAAGTTCCGCCGATGTAAAGGCACCGACTTTTCCACTTAACATGAAAGCAATTAATAAGGGACCCACTTCACGAAAGGTTCCGCTGGTCGCAAGTCCACCAAGATACCCCAGGGCGCCAAACTCTTTCATTTGCAAGGCAAACTGAACCGTCATTATGGCGCCGACAAAAAAACCCGCCATCGCGGTGGTAAAAAAGCTGTCTGCCGTGACTTTCCAGATTTGCTCGAAAACTTCGTGCGTTTTAATTTGTTTGCGAACTAAAGATTCCAGGATTTTTTTAAGAAAAAGAAGGGCTCCCCCGACTTCATCCAGAATAGAAATCAGAAGAGTCATGCGCTCAGAACCTCAGATAGAAAGTCTTTTACTAGTGGATGGTCAGATTTTTTCAATTCTTCCGGAGTTCCCTGGGCAACAATACTTCCCTTGTCCAAAACAACAATGCGGTCAGCAATGGTTAAAGCACAATTCATATCGTGGCTGACCACCAAAGAAGTGGTTTTCAAAGTTCGTGAAAGATCCAAAATAAGTTGATTCACCGCTGTGGTTGTCACGGGATCAAGGCCGGTCGTGGGCTCATCAAAAAGTAGAACTCTAGGTTCTAGGGCCACGGTTCGCGCTAAACTGACCCGCTTTTGCATTCCGTAGGAAATCTGTGCCGGAGTTTTCTGCTCGATACCTTGCAGGTTGACCAGTCGCAAAGCTTTCGTCACCTTTTCTTTGATTGTCGCCTCATCAAGATTGTAATGACGACGAAGTCCGAAAGCGACGTTTTCAAAAACAGTTAGAGAATCGAACAAAGCGGGATGCTGAAAGACCATGCCGCATTTTTTGCGGACGGGAAGATATTGTTCTTCCGTAAATTTAGATACTTCTTCGTCATCAATCCAGATTTCACCTTCATCAGGCGTTAAAAGACCGACCAGATTCTTAAGTAGGACGGACTTACCTGTCCCCGATGTCCCCAAAATAAAAATGATCTCTCCCTCGCGGATTTTGAGACTTAATCCGTTAAGCACAGTCCTGGTTCCAAATCTCTTTACGAGGTTTTTAAATTCGATCACATCTCATGGTAGTGGGCCGCAACTTCGCGGGTCAACCAGCATTTAGTAGTGGGGCTTCTGAGGCGGGACTTTTAAATAAAGTCCGGTAATCACCGCCGCACCCAATAGGTATATAGTTATGAAAACCCAGGGCTCGAAGTCTTGAAATAGAATCTTCGAAATCCACTGCGCCACAAAGCCCGACTCGTAGTGCGTCGGCTCGTCGACCACCCCTCGCAGATGTTCTTCCCAGACCGTCAACGGACATGCGATCCCAAATACTGACTCGACGACGACAATTCCAATCATCGCCAGATGAATCCGACGAAGCCAAAGATTTCGCACCCATTTCCAATCCAACCATCCACCAATAACTATCAGGGGAATTGGAATAAGAATGGTAAAAACATAAAGAAAGTGGCAATAAAGAACGAAGTCAGCTCCGTATTCGTTGATCATGAGCTCAGAATACTCACTTACGAATGATCCAAAAGATCCAGTGAATGAAAAACAGTTTCTTACTGAACAGAAAACTCAGTTCATCGCCGTCAGTGGCCCTTCAAGTAAGCCTCGGACAAATTGATGAACGCGCGGGTCCGGATGGTTCTGTGTTTGTTCAGGAGTTCCGGTGATAATCAACTGCTGATCAACCACGACACCGATTCGATCTGCCATTTGATAAGCTCGATTCATGTCATTTGTGATTGCGACGACCGTCGATTTTTTTTCCATTTTTAATTTAAGAATAAGTTCAATGATCTTTTTTGACGTGATTGGATCTAGACCGGCGGTGGGATCGTCATAAAAAATAATTTCGGGATCTAGAGCGAGCGCTCTAGCAATTCCGAGGCGTTTTTGCATCCCGCCACTGATTTCGTCAGGGTACAAATCGCGTGCATGGGGAATTCCCACGGCGTCCAAAAAGTATTCTGCTTTTTTTGTAATTTCCCAATCGGTCAGCTTCGTCGTTTCCCGCAAAGGAAAACAGATGTTTTCGACACAGGTAAGGGAATCAAACAGCGCGTTCTTTTGAAATAAAATTCCCATTCTTTTAAGCACCGGAAGGCGCTGTTTGCTGCCAAGCGTTGCCCAGTCGTTTTGTTCAATAAAAACTTTGCCATTTTGAGGGGTTATCAGCCCTGACATGGTTTTCAGAAGGGTGGTTTTTCCTTGCCCACTAGGGCCGACAATAACGAAACATTCACCGGCCATAATATCAAGACTCACATTGCCTAACACCACGTGGTTGTCGAAGGCGACCTTGATATCTTGCAGGCGGATCATACTCATGCTTCGTCCAGTTCTTGTGCTGACGCCCTCTGCGCCCAGCGGTAAGTGTTGTCTCTAAATACGATTTGATATTGAATGTGTCATCGAACGCAAGTTTAAATTTTTTCCATTCGTTTTGAAGCCTTAAGGAGATTTACATGGCTCACAAAAGAAATAAAATTGCCGTTATCGGCGCAGGTTTCGTTGGTTCAACTACTGCTCACTGGGCAGCTCAAAAAGAACTTGGCGATGTTGTCATCTTGGACATCAATGAAGGTGCAGCCATTGGTAAAGCTTTGGATCTAGCGCAAGCCGGTCCAATTGAAATGTTTGATACAAAAATCAAAGGCACTAACAAGTACGAAGATATCGCAGATTCTGATGTTGTTATCATCACTGCCGGTATGCCACGCAAACCGGGCATGAGCCGCGATGAGCTTGTGGGTATCAATGCGAAAATCGTAAAAGATGTTTGTGAAGGCGTGAAAAAGTACGCACCAAATTCTTTTGTGATCGTGGTTTGTAACCCTATGGACGTTATGGCCGTTTACGCAAAACAAATCCTGGGCTTCCCTCGTGAGCGCGTCCTTGGCATGGGCGGTTGCTTGGATTCAGCACGTTTCCGTGCCTTCATCGCAGAAGAATTGAATGTCTCTGTCAAAGACGTCACTGGTATCGTTATCGGCAATCACGGTGATGCGATGATGCCTCTTGTTCGCCAAGCTTCTGTTTCTGGTATTCCTCTTACAGAGCTTCTTCCGGCTGATAAAATCGCAGCGATCGTGGCAAGAACTAAACAAGCGGGCGCGGAAATCGGCGGTCACTTGAAAACAGGTTCTGCTTACTACGCTCCTTCTCGTGGTGCAGTTGAAATGGCAGAAGCTATCCTTAAAGACCAAAAACGAGTTCTTCCAGTTGCAGTCGAGTTGACTGGTGAGTTCGGCGTGAATGAAGGCTTGATGGTCGGTGTTCTTGCGACCATCGGTGGCAAAGGTATCGAAAAAGTTCACAAGTTCGAAATGAACTCTGCGGAACAAGAAGAATTCAAAAAATCAGTAGACGCGGTTCGCACACTTGTGTCTGCTCTTAAAAACGTACAGTAATCGCGCTTTAGCGCAAGATTAAAGGCCTCTTAAAGAGGCCTTTTCTGAATTAGAATTGGAGATAAAATGAATATTCATGAGTATCAGGCCAAAGAGATTCTCAGAAAATTTGGCGTAGCGACTTTAAAGGGTAAAGTCGCACACTCACCTGAAGAGGCAGTAGCTGCTGCAAAAGAAATCGGTGGAAATCTTTGGGTTGTCAAAGCTCAGATTCACGCTGGCGGCCGCGGTAAAGGCGGCGGCGTTAAGATCGCTAAGACTTTGCAAGAAGTTGAAGATCTAACTAAAAAAATGATCGGCATGACTTTGGTGACTCACCAAACGGGTCCTGAAGGTAAAGTTGTTCAAAAAGTTTTCATCGAACAGGGTTGCAACATTGCCAAAGAATACTATGTGGCGTGTTTGATCGACCGTGCAACAGGAAGAGCCGCCATGATGGCTTCTTCTGAAGGCGGCATGGACATCGAGGAAGTTGCGGAAAAACATCCGGAAGCGATCATCAAAGTTGATATCGATCCGACTGTGGGCTTGATGCCTTTCCAAGCTCGCCAATTGGCTTTCAAAATCGGCATGGCTCCGGAAATCGTGAATAAAGCAGTTAAATTCTTCCAAGGCCTTTATAACGCTTTCGTGACGACAGATTGCTCGATTGCGGAAATCAATCCTCTTGTTGTGACTAAAGAAGGCGAAGTTCTTTGTTTGGACGCAAAGATGAACTTCGATTCCAACGCCCTTTTCAGACATCAAGACATCGTAGAACTTCGTGACTTGAATGAAGAAGAACCTTCTGAAATCGAAGCATCCAAATACGACCTAGCGTTCATCAAGCTTGATGGCAACATCGGCTGCCTTGTGAACGGTGCGGGCCTGGCGATGGCCACTCTGGATATCATCAAGCTTCACGGCGCTTCTCCAGCGAACTTCTTGGATGTCGGCGGCGGTGCCAACAAAGAAAAAGTGACTGCGGCTTTCAAAATCATTCTTAAAGATCCGAACGTAAAGGGAATCTTGGTCAATATCTTCGGTGGTATCATGAAATGCGACATCATTGCGGAAGGTGTGATCGCGGCTTCTAAAGAGTTGGGTTTGAAAGTTCCTCTTGTGTGCCGTCTTGAAGGTACAAACGTAGAACTTGGTAAAAAAATGTTGAGAGAAAGCGGATTGAATATCACTCCTGCTGACGACCTCACAGATGCAGCTAAAAAGATCGTTGCTGCGGTAAAAGGATAATCGACATGGCAATTCTTATTAACAAAGACACAAAAGTTATCTGCCAAGGTTTCACTGGAGCTCAAGGCACTTTCCACTCTGAGCAAGCCGTTGCCTACGGAACTAAAATGGTTGGTGGTGTGACTCCGGGTAAAGGTGGCACAACTCACATCGGTCTTCCTGTGTTCAACACAGTGGCTGATGCCAAAGAAAAAACCGGCTGTAATGCCTCTGTTATCTTCGTTCCACCTCCATTTGCAGCAGACTCCATCATGGAAGCTGTCGACGCTGAGTTGGATCTAGTGATTTGTATCACTGAAGGCATTCCGGTTTTAGACATGGTGAAGGTTAAAAAATTCATGCAAGGCAAGAAGACTCGCCTAGTGGGTCCAAACTGCCCGGGCGTGATCACTCCAGGTGAATGTAAAATCGGTATCATGCCTGGTCACATTCACAAACCAGGTCGTATCGGCGTTCTTTCTCGCTCTGGCACATTGACTTACGAAGCTGTCGGTCAATTGACGGCATTGGGCCTTGGCCAATCTACTTGCGTAGGTATCGGTGGTGACCCAGTGAACGGAACAAACTTCATCGACGTTCTAGAAATGTACAACAAAGACAAAGACACTGACGCCGTGATCATGATCGGTGAAATCGGTGGATCCGCCGAAGAAGAAGCGGCTGAGTACATCAAACGTGAATTCAAAAAGCCAGTGACAGCGTTCATCGCAGGTGCGGCAGCTCCTAAAGGTAAACGTATGGGTCACGCCGGTGCGATCATCAGTGGTGGCAAAGGCACCGCAGAAGCGAAGTTCGAAGCTTTGATGTCTGCTGGCTGTAAGATCTCTCGCTCTCCGGCAGAGATGGGAATCACTTTGAAATCTATGTTGAAGTAATTCTTCTAAGAGCTCAAATTTCCGAGCCCACGGTAGCACCGTGGGCTTTTTTTTTAGCAAATCAACGATTCAAGAATCGCTCGCACAGTGTGCAATCGCGCAAGGCGTACTCGCCCGTTTGTTATCGCGGACTTATCGACAACAAAAGTGTCAAAAACATAGACAGCTTAAGAATTTTTTTCCGAAAGTGTTTTGGGGCCCACCGAATGACGGCCCTATGCTACAAACGGAATATGAAAAGAGCATGCATTTTAGCTATTAGTGCTATTGTCTTTTGGACGTTCAACTCATTCGCAAACACGGAAGAGTCGTTCACTCGCGGTTTTCTGTTGGCCGTCGACACCCGCGACCATAAAGCCTGCGAACAGACGGCTCTTAGAATCCAAGGCATGTCCGGTCTTAAAATATCAAGTCTTTGCGCTCAGGACGGACGTCACCCCTTTGCCGTTGCTGTCATTACGGTTCCTATCGACGAGTTCGAATACCTTGCCGAAATCACAAAAGAAGGCGGCTCTTATCCCAAAGTCGCTCGGGAAGACAGAACGTCTTTGATCGTTTCTCTGCCGCGGTCGCGCGATACAGAAACATATTTCCGAATCTCTGCACGCCGAGACCGTCTTTCTATCACTGTTTTCCGCGAGAGCACCTTTGGGGCCATGGAAGAGCGCCGAGAAAGCTTTGTTCAGATGTCTTTCTTAATGAAAGGGGTCGGCCCCCGAGGGATGAAAGATACTCAGGTGGCTAGCTCCTTAGATCGACGACTGGTTTATAATCGCGGCGCCACTGAGCTGACTCAATCTCAGTATAAATCGGTAGCGGCAAACGCCGCAAACATCATGGACGCCGTCAACGGCGCAATTCAGAACGTCACCTCTCCACGTGTCTCTTTGGATCTTTTCATCCCACCGGATGTTTGTGAATCCAATCGATACTGCCGTGGAGATGAACTCATTCGAGTTGGCGTTAGCGTTGTCATTCACTTCTAATTGTATAAATGAATTCAAGTTTTTCATGCACACAGCTCAGCATATTGACCTGTATACGAAGAAAACGTGACTCAAGGCATTATTTTATAAAAATAAAGGCTACTTGGATAGTGGACATGCGGAAGCCAATTCGCTAAAACTCCTAGGTTCTATTTTAAAAACGGTCTGTAAACTACAAGGAGATACCATGGCTATCGAGCAAACATTCTCAATCATTAAGCCAAACGCAATGAAGAAAAACGCTATCGGCGACATCATCAGCATGTTTGAAGCAAACGGCTTGAAAATCGCTGCTGCAAAAATCACAATCCTTTCTAAAGCTAAAGCTGAAGAATTCTATGCTGAACACAAAGAACGTCCTTTCTTTGGCGAACTAGTTTCTTTCATGACTTCAGGCCCTGTTTGCTTGATGTGCTTGCAAGGTGAAAACGCTGTTTTGAAAAACCGCGAAATCATGGGCGCTACAGATCCTAAGAAAGCTAACGCTGGAACAGTTCGCGCTAAGTTCGGTGACAACGTTGGTGAAAACGCTGTTCACGGTTCTGACTCTGCAGCTTCTGCAGCTCGCGAACTTGCTTTGTTCTTCGAAAAGCATGAAATCTGCAACGTATAATTAAAACGAATTGCGATTTTAAATGTCTGCGAAAATAAACAAGGGGGGAGCGCAAGCTCCCCTTCTTGGTTCCAAGATCAAACTGCATATTGAAAAGCTGTCCATTGGCGGTGCTGGAGTCGCTCGACACGAGGGCATGGTCGTCTTCGTTCCTCAAGCAGCGCCTAATGAAGAGGTTTTAGCCGAAGTGACCTTGGTCAAAAAGAACTTTACAGAGGCAAAAATTCTGGAAGTTCTTAAGCCCGGTCCGTCTCGCCGTACACCTCCCTGCCCCGTTGCCAACATTTGCGGCGGCTGCAATTGGCAACACATCACCGAAGAAGAGCAGCTTGCGCAAAAAGAAAAGTTGGTTCTTGAAACTATCAAGAAATTCAATCCGACTTTGAAGTTTGATTATTTGCCCATACAAAAAAGTCCTCGGTCTTTAAGATATCGAAATCGCATTCAACCAAAGTTTCAGCACGGTCGCTTTGGCTTTTTCGCGAGAAATTCCCACGACATTGTGGAAATCAGCGATTGCCCTATTACCGAAGAGGCTTTGACGGAAAAGTTTTCGGAAGTGAAATCCTGGGCTCAGCAAAAAAACGCCAAAGAGCTCTTGCGCCTTGAGATGTATATCTCCGAAGAAGGTCCTGTCCGTTATGGTCTTATCACTGAAGACGACGACGGCATCGGGTTTTCCCAAGTGAACCGCTTCCAAAATGAGGACCTTGTCCGTACGGCCCTGGACTGGGCGGGCGAGGAAAACTTCGCCCATGTTTTTGACCTTTATGCGGGTGCCGGGAACTTTACTTTCCCCTTAGCTCACAAGTACCCCATGGCAAGCATCACTGGTGTTGAGCTGAACCCAAAGCTGGTGGAACGCGCCAAGAGCAAAGCCAAAGAAAAACGCATGAAGTATTTCCTCTCTGACGTCGAAAACTTTATGCGAAGGGCGCAAATCGGGACCGAAGACTTGGTTTTACTGGATCCGCCACGCGCCGGAGCCAGTGAATATATCATGAGAGCCTTGGCCTCGGCGGCTTCTAAAAAAATCATTTACATCAGTTGCCACCCGGTTTCTTTGGCACGGGATCTTAACTGGTTCTTTGCTTGGGCGCAGAAGCTTGGCAAATCTGCGACGCTCTCAAGGGTTCAAACCTTTGAGATGTTCCCTCAGACTGACCATGTTGAGACTATTGCAGAGCTCAGGGTTGACTCCTAGTCTTCAAATGATACCTTTTTAGCATGCGTAAATGGATTCTCGCACTGACTCTTTTATCCGCACTTGGATGTGCCAGTCAGGATAAGCAAAAAGCTGATTTGTATCTACGAATGGGTGCTGCTCAAATGGAAAGCGGCAACTACCCTTACGCGCTTCGCGACCTTCTGAAGGCCGAAGAACTTGATGCAAAAAATCCGGCCACACAAAACAACCTGGGGTTGGTCTACTTTTTCCGCGAGCGGTACGATCTGGCCAAAAAGCATCTGCAAAACGCTCTGGATCTAGAACCTAGGTACACAGAAGCCCGTAATAACCTTGCCCGCGTTCTCATTGAAGAGGGAAAATTCACGCAGGCCGAAAAAGAACTGCAGGTCGTGTTGGCAGATCTAACGTATCCGACTCCAGAGAAAGCTTATGTGAATCTGGGTCTGGCTAAGTTCAATCAAAAAGATTTCGTGGGTGCCCGCACCGCTTTTACGAAGGTTCTTAACACAAATCCGGATGATTGCATCGGCAACACCTACTTTGGTCGTACCTTCTTTGAAACTGAAGACTACGCTCGTGCCGCGGAATCTTTGGATCGCGCCATCGGTTTTTGTCAAAAAATTCTTTACGACGAACCCCACTACTACAGTGCCTTAGCCTATTACCGCTTGGGAGATAAATCCAAATCGGTGGCGCGCTTTGAAGAGCTTATCAAGTACTATCCTTCAGGAAAGTACCGTGAAAAAGCAAAGGGCATGCTCAGCTTGATTCGAAAGGGACACTAATGAAAAAAACCGGTGAAATTTTAAAGAAAGCCCGCGAGGAAAAAGGCCTCTCTCTTCACGAAATTGGTCTTTCTTTGAAAATCAACAGCAAGGTTTTGAAGGCCATCGAAGAAGGAGATGAAAAACAATTGCCCGCAAAAACATTTTTGCGCGGATTTGTTCAGAGTTATGCCAACTTTCTTCAACTGGATTCAGATAAGGTCCTGGAAGTATTCTATGAAGAAATGGGCTCAACAAAGCCCCAACCTTATATCCGTCAAACAGACGCACCCAAAGTTGAAACTTCCGACGAACGCCCGACAGCGCCAGAGGCTACGACCACGCCTTCTGTGACAACGGAAAAGAAACAAGAAAAGGAGCTGGAAGCCACGGTCACGCCCATCCGTCGCAGCACGCCGCCTTCCTCAGGAAAATCAGATTTAAAATCTCTTCAGGAAAATAAATCCACCAAAACCATTGCCATCGTTGTCGTGGGTTTCGTTTTAGTTGGTCTGATTCTTTTCACCAAAAAAATGATCGACAAATACTCCAAAGAAGCTGAAGTGCCGAGCAGCGAAGTTGCGCAAACAATGGAAGGCGCCACTCCAGTGATCTCCGAAACACCGCAACTCACGGACGTTGACTCTAACGGAGAAGCAAGTCCACTAACTAATCTGACGGCCACGCCCGCGCCGACCACTCCGGCTAGTATGCCGTCGCCTTCTCCGACGTCTTCTCCCTTGGTGTCCACACCAACGCCAACACCATCTCCGGTAGCAACGGCAAGTCCGGCGCCGACAGCGAAGCCAAGTCCCACTCCGGCGGCAAGTCCGACCGCAACGGCGACACCTGTCGCCTCGGCAACGCCAACGCCCAGTCCTTCACCGTCGCCTTCTCCGACGCCCAAGGAAACCAATAAACCTGTCGAACTTATCGTGGAAGCTCTTGATACAGTTGAAATCGAATATTCTGCGCCCAACGGGAAGCCACAGAAAATTCGTTTGTCTGCTGAACAGGTCCACACTTTTAAAAGCAAAAGCGGTCTTCGCATCAGCTTCTCAAATGGTGGCGCCGTGAACTTGATTCATAACGGTCGAGAAATCGGTATCCCCGGCGACCTCGGCAAGCCTATTAAGTTGAGCTACTAAAATTGAAAGAATTCCGTCGTCTTTGGGCGCTCAGCCTTGTTGTTAAATTAATCCTTGCGGCACTAATTCCTCTTAGTGCCGATGAAGCCTATTACTGGGTGTGGTCGCAAAGACTGCAACTTAGCTACTTTGACCATCCTCCGATGGTGGCCTGGCTTTTCTATTTAGGGCACATCTTTGAACCGTTCTTGCATGCCGTCCGCTGGCCTGCAGTGATTTTGGGTCACGGGATGCTGGCCGTGTGGTACGGCATTCTTAAAGATCACGTCCCCTTCGAAAAAATCAAAGTGTGGGTTTATCTCGCCCTTTTTTCTCCGCTGTTGGGTTTCGGATCTCTTATTGTCACGCCCGATTTACCGGTGATGTTTTTCTGGTCACTTTCGCTTCTATTGGCTCTAAAAGCCTTGGATACGAAGTCGCTAAGCTTTTACATCGTCCTGGGCGCAAGCTTGGGTTTGGGTTTCTGCGCAAAATATCACATCGTGCTTTTTGTGCCCTGTCTGCTGGTTTACCTTTTTGCCGAAAAGAAATTGCGGGACGTGCGTCTTTCGGGCGTTCTTCTAACGGTAATCACCGGTTTAATTTTCTGCACTCCTGTCATTCTTTGGAACTTTCAAAATAACTTCGCTTCCTTTGAATTTCAGCTAAAGCATGGTTTGGAAAAAAGCAGTTACAATCCGGAATGGACCCTGTCCTACGTTTTGGGACAGATTCTTATTGTTTTTCCTTTGGTATTTTGGGCGGCTTTACGCGCGAAAGTTCCTCAAGGTTTACGTTGGCTGTATTACTTCGGCTGGGGTCCCCTTTTGTTCTTTTTCTTTACTTCCTTCCGAGCCCTGGTTGAAGCCAACTGGCCGATCATCGCTTATCCCGCCGTCATCGGCTTGGCCTTGTTCCACGAAAAAATTCAACGCTGGCTTAAGTACTACGTCATTTTCTGGGGTGGAATCATCACCGTCGTTCTGGCAACTCTTTTTACCCCGTCCCTGCGCACCTTGAACGACAAAGTTAATGAGCCGTACGAGTTTCAAACGCTCAGTGCAGTGGCGCATGAATACAGTCCGCTGTACGCAAGCTCTTATCAGATGGCTGCATCGTTGTGGTACTTCAGCAAGGTTCCGACTTTCAAGCTGAAGGACATCAGTCGTTTTGACTTCTTTGACACACTTCCTGAGGCGACCCCCTCTTCGAATCATTTTTATTTAGTGAAGCGCGAGAGAAATGGTTTACCTTCATGGATTTCCGAACAACAATGGCAGATGAAAGAGATTAAGAAAATATCTCCTGACTTTGTCGTGTTGGAATTCACAAAATGATCAAATTGTTTGGTGCCTTTTCTTTCTTGCTGGTGACCTACTTCCTTTACGGATTTTATATAAATCAGTACGAGGTTTCCGTTGTTCCTCAACAAATCACCCGCGACCACGCAAAAAATCTTAATGACTACAAAGGTGTGATGAATGTTCACACTGATTTAAGCAGTGGGTCCGCACCAGCAAGCTTTGTCATCTCTTCAGCAAAATTGGCCAATCTCGACTTCTTAATGTTCACGGATCTGAACATCTTCAACATGCCAACGACTTTTGAATCTTATCATGGAAATTTATTAGTCTTTTCCGCAGGAAAATATAGCTACCTTGATTCGCGTCTTATCTACTATTCACTAAACCAAGAAAGTATCGGCAATAATCTCGGCGAGGCCCAAGTAAAACTTGCCGATCTGTTGTCTCAGAAAACGGGCGCCAGTAAAGAATCACTGACAATACTGACCCACCCCTATAAGGCGGGTTATTCATGGAACGGGGAAATTCCAACGGGTCTTGATGGCTTTGAACTTCTTAACATGAAGAGCTTGGTGAATCGCGCCTGGGAAGAATCGAAAATATCCACTATTTGGAGCTTGTTGATTTACCCTTTCAATCCCCGCCTTTCGTTCCTGCGTCTGTATACAGAGCCTACGGATGAAATCGCGCTACTTGATAAGCTTAGTCAGCAGCGACGAATCGTGGTCTTTGGCGCCACAGAGGCCTCGGCGCGAGTCATCCCTTTGGCTAACTATTTCATTCGTTTTCCCAGCTACAAACGCTCTTTTGAGTTCATGAGTAATCATATCCTTATGAAATCTGAACTTACCGGCAGCTTCAACGGTGACCGTACAAAGATCTTCAATGCACTAAAGAATGGTAACTTTTATATCGCCTTAGATATGCTCGGCGATCCGAAAGGCTTTGTCGCGACAATTGAAAGTGAAAGCAAATCCCATCTTATGGGATCTGAAGTGAAGCTTTCTAAAAACATGTCCTTAAAAGTCACCTTGCCGACAAAGCCGAAAGACTTTTTTGAAATCATGATAGTAAAAAATGGAGAGGTCGTAGCACGTATCAACGAACCCGAAACTGTATACCCTATAACTTCGCCCGGAGTTTATCGCGTGCAAGTCCGAGTCAGTCCGATGCTACCCTTACCAGACGCAAAAAAATGGATCACCTGGATCTATACGAATCCGTTCTTTGTTACACCTTAACGGATCTGATTTCGACTTCCAGACCGTGGATCGGCTGGGTTTGACAGGCCAAGCGCTCTTCATCTAAAAATTTTCGATCCTGGGCCATCTCAGCTTCGATTTCATTTCGAGGTCCTAGTTGCGAAAGGCCCTTCCGAATATGTACTAAACAGGTTCCACAGGTGCCATTTCCACCACATGTATGATTGATCTCAACTCCCGCACGCAGAGCCACTTCCAGAACGCTCTCTCCCCCATGACTCACCTGGACATCCCGGTGGTCCGGTAAAAAAGTGATATATATTCCAGACTTAGTGCCTTTCACGGCGAGGAACTCCTTCAAAGAATGACTCTTTTGTTGAAACCGCTCTACTCATTTTGTATCAATAAATCCATGAGATTCATAGCTTTTGACTTAGAGACCACCGGAACTGTTCCTGGCGTTGACCAAATCGTTGAAATCGGAGCTGTTCGCTTCATTGATGGCCAGCCAGAAGCCATTTTTGCAACACTTGTAGATCCACAGCGCCCGATTCCTCCAGGAGCCTCGGCGGTGAATGGGATTTCTGATGACATGGTTAAAGGAAAGCCCTTCATAGAAAGTCTATTGCCGATGTTTGCTGAGTTCTGTGGCGACGATATCTTGGTGGCTCACAATGCCCCTTTCGACGCTCAGTTTTTAACTGCTGACATCAAAAAATATGAGTCTACTGCTCCGAAAGGTTTGATTCTGGATACTCTTCCAATTGCTAGAAAAGTATTTCCGGGTCTTCCGAACTATAAGCTAGGAACTTTGGTTCAACATCTTAAAATTCCTACGACCGACTTCCACAGAGCGGAAGAAGATGCATCCTATTGCGGGCACTTGTTTTTCCAAATGGTAAAAAGAATTTCCATTGGCGGACAACCACCTCAGGTAGGAAATCTTGTTGCCCTGACAGGTAAACCGGAGCTGCGCTTCCCACAAATCGTACGCCAACCGAAGCAAATGGACTTCTTCGGCGTTTAATTTTTAAAAACGACAGAATAAAAAAGCCCTGTGAACCAGGGATTTTTTTTATTCTTTTGCTTTATGAGCGATCGGATAACGACGTCCTCGTCCAAATGAATGCGGAGACACCTTCAATATCGGTGGCGCCTGCCAACGCTTAAATTCAGTTCGCATTAGAACCGGCAACAACCATTTATCAGTAGGCGTTTTTGCCGCACCGGATTTTTCAACCAAGTAAGCCACAGACTTATCCAGATCCTCATAAGGAGGAAGCGTGTCCTGGTCTTTCTGGTTCGGACGCAGCTCCGCGGAAGGGGCGCGGGTGATAATTTCTTCAGGAATCACCTCGCCTTGCTGATTGTAATAACGAGCCAAGGCATAGACCTGCTCTTTTGTGAGATCTCCCAATGGAGCCAAGCCTCCGCACATATCACCGTATAAAGTCGAATACCCCGCGGCATATTCACTTTTATTTCCCGTAGTCAGAAGCATGCTGTTTTCTTTATTGGAAAACGCCATCAGACTGAGTCCACGTAAACGGGCTTGTAAATTCTCATGAACCAGACTGAAGCCGTCTAACTGAATTCCCTTTTCAAGGCCCTTCACCACTTCTTCATACATGGGCCCGATTTCAACAACTTTAAAATCTACACCCAAATTTTTAGCCAAATCACGAGCCAAGGTCAGACTTTTTTCGGCATTAAAAGGCCCCGGCAATCCTAGCGTCGCGACATTCGCAGGTCCCAAAGCATCTACGGCCAAAGCGGCGACAACGGCAGAGTCAATGCCTCCGCTTAAACCTAAATGAACTTTCTTCATTCCCGTCTTCGCGCAGAAGTCGCGAATGCCCAGAACAAGCGCCCGACGAAGCTCTTCGATCACATCGATCTTCGGAGTTTTATTCCAAACTTCCAGAGAGTTGATATCAATGACATTGATATCTTCCTCAAAAGAGTGGCAGCTAAGAATTTTTTTACCTTTTTTATCAACTACGAAACTGGCTCCATCAAAGATGATTTCATCTTGAGCTCCCACCAGATTGACATACATCATGGGAGCTTTGAAATAGTCAGCGGTTCTTCCCACGACATATTCTCGCTGCTTCATTTTTCCGACAAAATAGGGTGAGGCACTTAAGTTAATCACCATGTCGATCTTTTGCTTTTTGACCTTACTCAAAGGATTCACGACATAGGGCGAACGGCCCGCCTTATCAGGCCAACCCCAGATGTCTTCGCAAATTGTCAGAAAGAATTTTTTTCCCTTCCACGAAAAGTAATTTTTTGAAAGGTCGCCCGGCTCAATAAAACGAGCTTCATCAAAGACATCGCCCGTAGGCAGAAGTTGTTTGTGGAAGTATCGAGGTTTTTGCCCCTTAACAACGAAGACAGCGCTGTTGAAATAAGGGCGTCCCATTTTTTTGGGATTTTTAGTGATCAATCCAAAGATGACGCCAATGTCTTTAGGAATTTTTGTGATCAGCGACTTCAACTCCTCTTCTTGTTTTGCCACGACTTTGGATCGTTCCAATAGATCAAAGGGATGGTAACCAAAAAGAGCGCACTCAGGAAAAACAACAAGATCACATTTGCGTTGCTGCGCCTGGAAGATGAAATTTAAGATTTTTTCTTTATTGTACTGAAAGTCAGCGAGGGTCGGATTAATTTGGGCAATAGCAATTCTCATTCAATCACTATACGCCCAGAAAACCCATCTTGGTAGCCATGCCAGTGATTAATCTCAACCTCAGGGAACTTCCAGCAATAGAAGCCATCGCCATTATCAAAGTCGGCCATCCAAAGTCCTTTAGGTTCGGCTCCCAACTTTTCAACCTTCACCTGCCACCGGTCAATAATGACGTTGATTTCAGCTTCAATATTTTCCACAGAAGGATGGGATTTGTCAGAAAAGGCATCAATGCGGTTTAGATGAGTTCTGACCTGGCGGCTGGCCTCTTCGGTCATACGGTAGATCAACGGCAAGAGGCGTCGCGCTTCCTGCAAAGTGAATGTTTTCTTGCGATTGATTTCAACCACATTTTCCAAACGCTGATCCCCCACCCTGAATGTCGATGATGGCTGTATGTATGAAAGAAGAGCGTGTTTCAAGCAATTAACGCAAAGACAGATAACTTAAGAATTTGTATGAAGAATTTCTAAACGCGACGCGCACTATCCGGAGTCACTTTTCGACATTTGCAATGCTTGACCACCGATAAAGATGACCAGTGCAATAACCAGCGCAGCAATGAACAGATAACGTATAAAATTTCCAATCGTCATCGGTGCTTCTTCTTGAACGGCGGTCTTCACCTCGGGCTTTTTCACCAATGTTTTTTTCGGGGGAGGATTGAAGGACTCGCCGGTGACTATACGCCCGCCCGTGCCGTCGGCTTTCTTTTCCAGCTTCTTTCGTTCTGTTTCAGTCAGCCCAGAAATACCCACGGACATTCGTTTCCTTTGAGGCGCGATATACCGCCCCCCATTGCTGGATCTGAAAAAGCCGCCGTTGCCACCATTATCCAGGGCAATTTCAACGACTTTACCGCCAGCCTGGGCACTATTCCCCCCGGTCTCTACACCTGAAGAAGGACGACGGCCCCGCCCCATATAAGAGGAGCCGCCACGGCGGGACGCCGAGCCTGCGTAAGTTCCGCCAGATCCGCCACTGCTTCCGTCAGAGGAGCTGCCAGAGCTCGAGTTTTTATTTGCAGAGTTGCTTCCCGAAGAACCGTCACTACCATTGCCATTGGGTGGTCGACCACCGCTTAAAGTCCCCGGCTGAAACTTTTTGTCACATTCAGAGTCCTCATCAACGACCGAAGGTGTGTCGCTGCCCAACGAAGGCAGTTCCCCATATTCCAACAAGCACGCGACGTATTTTCCCATGTAATTATCTACGAATTGCCCAAACGGCTTAAAGATCTGATTTGCTAACATCAAAATCAGAGAGACCGTAATAACCAACATCAGAACGTATTCGATCACGGCCTGACCCTGGTTATTCCCAAGTCTAGAAGTAAATTGAGATTTCTTCACTCGTACGAGCATTTAGGTCATAATACAACATATGATGACTGGACAGAATTTCAATCGCTCCTTATTTATTCTCTTCTTGGCTTTTGTCTCATATTTATACATTCCCCAGGCTTTGGCCCAGGCGACGAGTCAGGGAAAGGATGAATTTTCGCAGTTCGAAAAGGAACTTGATAACAACAGCAAAGATGCGAAAGCCCCGCCTGCAAATCCACCGTCGGCCCCCGCCCCTGTAGCGGAAGCCCCTACAAATGAAACCTCTGAGCAAAAAATCGAACGCCTCAAAAAGGAAATTCGCAAGGGCCCCAAGAATGGCGCTCTGATCGTGCAGCTGGCTGAAGAACTTTACAAAAAAGAAGAGTATGAAAAAACGACGTTGTTGCTGTGGAAGCACGTCGACAAGATTGATCGCAAAGGACTGGTTCTTTTGGCCAAGGCTCACGAAAAACGAAAAGAGCCCAGCGAGATGTTGCGGGCATTGAATGTTCTTATTGGAAAAGATGAAAAGGACTTCGAGGCCTATTCCTTGATGGGCAATGCCTATGTGATGAATCGCAAAACCAAAGACGCTATGGAAAGCTACAAGAAGGCGGTCGAGCTCAATCCTCAGTATGAACCTGCCTATGACGGGCTGATCGAAATTTACGGGAAGCGAGAGCCCCCCAATCTTTATGAGCTGCGCATTCTGTATCAGGACATGGTCCAAAATATCGGTGCGCGCCCCCAGTACTTACGCAAGCTTTGCGAAATTAACACGATGGATGGGACTTATGAGCCGGCCGTTCAGGCCTGTAACGAAGCCATTCGTAAAGACCCTAAAACCGCAGATGGCTATGTCTATCTGGGCGTGAGCCAAAAGGCCTTGGGGGAAGATCAAGCGGCTTTAAATACTTTGAAGAAAGCCTCTAAAGACTTTCCATCTTCAGAGCTTGCTCAATATCAATACGGTAAACTTTTAGAAGATCAAAAAAACTATGTCGAAGCCATGAATCTCTATAAGGCAGGCACAGAGGCAGACCCCAAAGCCGCCCGTTCTTGGCTGGGCCTGGCGACTTCTTCTTTCGAGATTCGCAAATTTGAACTTGCTCTTATTGCTTTTAAAAATGCCTGCAAATTTGATAAAAAAAATGCCGTGGCCTTTAGAAAAGCCACGACAATTTTAAGAAATCAAAAGAACGCTCAGTGGATCGGAAAGTATGAAGACGCTTCCGAAACCTGCACATTCTAATTTTCAGTAACAATACCGCCCAGAAGGTCATATTCCATGCTGTCGGTGATGTGAACTTTAACCATGTCACCGACTTGTGCTTCCCCTTCGTTGATAAGCACGACCCCGTCGATATCCGGGGCCTGGCCCCAGAAACGACCTTGCAATAACAAGTCAGTCTCTTCGCTAAAGCCTTCCACAATCACGTCGATAGTTTTGCCCACGAAGTCTGCGTGCTTTTCTCGCGAAATGTTTTGCTGAATTTCCATCAAGGCGTCGTGACGATACTGTTTTGTTTCCTCATCGACTTGATTTTCCATGCGTCCGCCCGGAGTGTTCTCTTCAGGTGAATACTTGAAGCAACCTACGCGGTCGAATTGTTGTTCAGCCACGAATTGCAGAAGCTCTTCAAACTGCTCTTGAGTTTCGCCTGGGAAGCCGACGATGAATTGCGTACGAATCACCGCATCCGGAATATGCTCACGAATATTCATCAATGCCGTTTCAATTTCACCGCGAGTCATCTTGCGATTCATGCTCTTAAGAACAGCATCGTTGATGTGCTGCAAAGGCATATCAAAATACTTAACGATTTTTTTGCTGTTTTTAATAACCTGTACCATTTCCGGCGTGATTCCATCCGGATAGAGGTACATAAGTCGAATCCATTGTAGTCCTTCAACCTGCTCCAAGGCTTTTAGCAGCTCTACAGGACTTTCTTTGCGAGTTGGATCTTTTTTGCGGATGTCCCAGCCGTAGTCTGTGAAGTCATGGCTGATGATAATAAGTTCTTTCACTCCACCAGCGACAAGAAGTCTTGCTTCCGCAACTATGGCGTCGATAGATCGGGACTGAAGATTTCCGCGAATAAGCGGAATCGCACAGAAAGCACAGCGCTTCATGCAACCTTCAGAAATTTTCAAATAAGCGCGGTGACCCGGCTGAGAGTTCACACGCGGAGTCGCTTCTTCCTGGAGATATGTTGGAAGATTAAAGAATGTTTTCTTCGTATCACCAGCGTCGGAATTTTTCAGAATTTTCGAAATATTCTGGAATTCTCCAGAACCCACAAACAGATCTGCCTCGGGCAAACCATCGACAAGTTCGTCTTTATAGCGTTGAGTTAAACAGCCAGCGACGACGACTTTTTTAATTTTTCCTTCTTGTTTAAGGTCACTCATGTCCAAAATTCTTTGGATAGATTCCTTCTTCGAGTCCTCAATGAAACCACAGGTATTCACGATGACTGTGTCTGCCTCTTCAGCTTCGCCCACGACTTGATATCCATCTTTCATCAAGGTCCCGGCCATAATTTCGCTGTCGACAAGATTCTTAGGACAACCTAATGAGATAAAGTGAACTTTTTTGTTTTGAGTTGTCTCTTGTTTCATAGGTCTGTCACCTGTGCACCTTTAGGAGGTTGGTATTTAAATAAACTTTTCTTTTCTTTTTTCTTAAACTCGATATTTGAAAACTTCAATGTGGTGAGGTTGCCAATATCATCTTTGTAAGAGATTTCGTCCAAAGTGCTGTCTTTAGGGTTGATCAGAACCTGCATCGACTTGACCGTCAGGTCGTCGTACAGTGGGGTCACATCCAATCTCACCAGATCTCCGACTTTTTCTTCTTTTTGAATCTTGAAGTTCTTTTCCAGATCCGCCCCCAACAAAGAGGAAATCAAAATATGGGAACGAGTTTTTTTGTCCACTTTCCCTTTTGCGACTTGAACGGGGCCACCAAATTCTTTCGGCGGAGTCTGTTCACTCCAAATTGTCGAACCATCAAAAACCAAAAGAGTTTGTTCAGGCTTCGTGTTTTCCCAACGGAACTTTCCGTTAGCCACAAAGATTTTACCCTCATGTTTTGTCTCTTTGCCCAGAAGGTCCGATTTAACAGACTTTTCCACGCTCATTTCCACAAGCTTGGCATTACGATATTTTTTAGAAACTTTTTGAAGGGTTCCATTTCCTGTCGCCGCAAATACGCCCCAGGAAAATGTAGTTAGGAAAAACAAGATACTGATTCTTTTAAGCATTCGCGATTTATAACAGATGTCTGGACGCTCCGCAAGAGAGCCTCCTATAGGCCAGCACGCAAACTGTGAAATTGGCGGGGCATCCCAAGGCTATATGAGCCGCCCTCGCTGTAGCGCCTGTAGTTAAGATATCATCGGCAAATATCCAATGAATCTCAGGTGAAAAATCCACAGGCCTTGAAGAATTTTCAATCAGACTCATCTCGATTAAGGCGCGTTCCGCCCTATCGGAGCCGCGCTGATGGTGCCTCGAGTCCTTCCTTAAACAGGGATAAAGCTCCGCCCCTAGGGCCTCCGCCAGACCTTGTGCCCACGCAAAGGAATGATCTTTAAGATCGGGCCTTTTGGGCGGCGCCGGGACGACCCGCAGACGTTTATTCTTAGGAAAGCTTCCAAGATGCTTACTGATGAACTCCCGAGCATAGAAATTCCAGACATCCTGATTCCCAGGTCCCTTTAAGGATACGATTAGGCTCGAAAGAATATCGCTGCGACCCGGATCCCATTCATAGTGGGCGATAACCTGAAACGGAGGAACCTGAACAGGCTGTGCCAGCTCCCACCGGGGAAGATTCTGAGCACAGTAGCGACAAAACCTTCCCTTGATAACCAAGAAGGATCCGCAATTCAGACAACAAGAGAGGTGATTCTTAAAAAAATTAAATGTGGAAGTCATCACAGTGCTTCCACTGCAAAATCTTTGACAGTCTTTCGGGGCAGGCCTAGAAAAAGAGCAGAGGGGAAACCATGAAATTCATAGCTCTCGTTCTTACACTCACTGTTTCGTTTGAAGCTTTTGCAGGCCTATCTTCAATTCGTCATTCCGGCGAATCCTATCAACAGGCCCGAGACAGACACTTCTTTGCTTGGAAGTTCCGCATTCCATCTCCATTTCCTTCCCCTCTGGATGACCAAGTCGAGGAAATGTCTTTCGGTTCTCCCGTCGAAAGATCCAAGAAGCCTTTAAATAAGCTAGATATCTCAGAGATTCCCGACGTCGGATCGTATGCAGACCTTCTACGCGAATTCAAATACGTTCGCGACACTCGCTTCATTGAAACAGACTCTGGTTTCGCCCGCCGCCTGACATGGATGTATCCTGATGATGGTTGTTATGCGCGTGCGGAAATGGCTAAGCTTGAATTGATTCAACACAATTTTCCAGCACCTAAAAAGATCTTCGTATTCGGAAATCTTCAGGCGATGACAAAAAATTCTCCGACTGGCAACGTACAGTGGTGGTATCACGTTGCGGTTACTTATCGTGTCGGTAGCGATGTCTACATTTTTGATCCTGCAATTGAGCCCACGCGCCCATTGAAGCTGATTGAGTGGAATGACAAGGTCGGCGGCGGCAGAACACTTGTGCAATATTCTGTTTGCCATAAAGACGCCTTCGATCCGTCCTCAGATTGTTCAAAACCTCAACTCACTTCACCGCAAGAGGCTTTGAGCGAACAGACATCATTTCTTGAATACGAATGGGAGCGAGTTGAAAATTTGGGCCGTGATCCCTATAAAGAGCTGGGGGAGTTTCCACCCTGGTTAAGTGCTCACTAAATATTGTGATAAGGGATTTTTTTAATAATCGTGAAGGCGCGGTAGATTTGTTCTAAACTCATCGCCTGCGCCATCAGATGATTCATCACCATCGGGGATAGGGCCACCTTCAAGTCCGCCCTTTTGCGAACTTCTTCGTTCACACCAAAAGCACCGCCAATAATGAAGATGGCGCGTTTTTTCGAACTCCCCAGAATGTTTTCGATTTTCTTGGAAAATTGTATCGAATCAAGCGCCGAGCCGCGCTCATCAAACAACACGACAAAGTCATCGCTATTAATATTTTTAAGGATAAGTTGGGATTCTTCGTTGCGCTTAAAGTCCGCGTCTTCACGCGCAGACTTCTTGGCTTTCAAACTTTGAATTTCAAAGGGAATGAAAAAAGAGATCTTCTTTTTGTACAACTCGCTGACCTCATCAGCCCAGGCTTCTTTGGCCGTAGCGAGATTGTACAAAATGAATTTCATAAATTACTGAGCCTCAGGCTTACCCACGTAGGGATCTTTAAAGCCAAGGTCTTTGCCTTCTCTCCAAAGATTTTCTAGGCTGTATTCCTGACGTACGAAATCGTAGAAGATGTGAACAATCAACGAACCGTAATCCACAAGAACCCAGCGACCTTCATCAATACCCTCCACGCTTTGTGGATGGACGTTGTATTCCTCTTTCACCGCCATCACGATGTTTTCTGCCATCGCGGCCGCGTGACGAGTTGAGGTACCGGAAGCAATCAAAGTGTATTCGCTAGGAGCCGCAATGCCCGTCAGATCAAAACCGCGAACATTGATGCCTTTTTTAGCAAATAGTACGTTTGCACAGAACTCAGAGAACTTTTTAAAATCGCCGATGCGATCGCCTAAGTTTCTATAAAGCTTGTGATCCTTGATGTAGGATTCCACCGCGAGCGGTAGATATTTTTCAACTGGCTTTCCAGTGCGCAGCCACTTACGCAGTTCGCTTGCAGAAATTTCGATATCACGCAAAGTGATGAACTGGATATTTCTTCCTGTATTCAACTCGATGAAGTTAAAGTCAAAGTCAGAAACCATCGGCTTTAAATAGCCCGGCATTTCATCCAACGACTCTGGAGTTTCGTAACCAGGTCGAGTGGTCACAACCAAATTCACTTCAGAAAGAAGCTTTTGATAGTCTTTCCACTGGGAAAGCTCTTCGAATTTGTCTGCACCTACAACCAGATAAAGATCATTGGCATCATAGGTTTTACGAAGATTCATCACCGTATCAATCGTGTAGCTCATGCCACCACGTTTGATTTCCTGATCGTCAACGAAGTAGGTCTCGCCATATTGTTCGAATGCCAGACGCGTCAGATCTAAGCGCTGTTCGGCTGTCGGGCCTTCCACGGGCGTCTTCAAAGGGTTTTGCGCAGCAGGAACGATGTGAACTTTTTGAAGTCCAACTTTTTTTGCCACTGTTTGAATGGCGTTGATGTGGCCCATGTGCGGAGGATTAAAACTTCCTCCAAAAATACCTATTTTCATTATTCTTCTTCCTCTTGCATAATCTGACGAGCAAGTTCAGTCATAAATTCTTTGATATTTTTGCCCGTCACTGCCGAGATAGCATAAGGCTCTTGGCCTGAAATATCTTTGAACTTATTTTTAAGTTTCATCAGTTGAATTTCGCTTAAAGTGTCGATCTTATTGAGCACAACAAACTGAGGACGTGTGGCAAGAGGGAAAAACCCTTCTTTGTCTTCGTTGTTGATGTCGTACATCTTAAGCTCGTTATTAATATCCAAATAGTCTTCTACCGGATCGCGACCTGACATTCCCGAAGCATCAATCAAGTGAATGAAAAGCCGTGTTCGTTCAATGTGTTTTAGGAACTGGATGCCCAATCCCACGCCTTCGTGGGCCCCTTTTACTAATCCCGGAATATCCGCAACGACGAAAGATGTGTAGTCACCGACTTTCACCACGCCAAGATTGGGTGTCAAAGTCGTGAAAGGATAATCCGCAATTTTAGGGCGAGCCGCAGAAATGCGTGAAATCAAAGTCGACTTTCCTGCGTTTGGAAAACCGATGATTCCCACGTCAGCGATGAGCTTCAACTCAAGCTTAACTTCCAGCTCTTCACCTTCTTCACCAGGTTGTGCATAGTCCGGAGCTTGATTGACGCTCGTTTTGAAGAATTCGTTGCCCATTCCGCCACGTCCGCCTTTCAGCAGAACGTATTCAGAAATGCCCGTCATATCGACGATAATTTCGCCGTCCAGTGTTCGGATCACAGTTCCTTCAGGAACGATCATCACTAAATCTTCACCATTATGACCCGATTTTTGTCGGCCCATACCCATTTGACCGCTTTGAGCCGCGTATCTTTTGTTCTGACGAAAATCGACCAAAGAATTAATATGTTTGGAGGTGCGGATGATAACATCCCCACCTTTTCCACCATTTCCACCATCGGGACCGCCCCTAGGTAGCATGGATTCACGGCGATAACTTACACAGCCAGGGCCGCCTCGTCCTGACGCAACAGTGATTTTAACTTCATCGATAAACTTCATATAGCACCAACGTAACAGCCTGTATCACAGATTCATTGAGAAGGGGAATGCTGAGTAAGATCTTGAAAGCCTTATAGGGGATTTGCGACGGTTTTCAGAGAATTATTAAGAGCTCAGTCCAAAAACGAAAAGGAGCCCGTGAGTTGGCTCCTTTTGCATGGAAAAATTCTTGGTGCTTATCGAAACTGTTTAATCGAATCGATTAAACAGCTTTTGGATAAACACTAACTTTGAAACGCTCTTTAGAGAAACGTTCAAACTTAACAAGACCTTCGACAACAGAATAGATCGTGTAGTCACGACCCATTTTAACATTGTTACCCAAGTGGAATTTCGTTCCACGTTGACGAACAATGATTGTTCCCGGAAGAACTTTTTCACCACCGAAGCGTTTTACACCTAAGCGTTTACTCTGTGAATCACGACCGTTCTTTGTACTACCACCGGCTTTTTTACTTGCCATGACTAACCTCTCTTAAGAATTAAAAATTATGCTTTCTTAGAAGTTTTCTTAGCTGCTTTTTTCTTAGCGCCTGTTGCTTTTTTTACAGTCTTTTTAACTGCTTTTTTTGCAACTTTCTTTTTCGCTACTTTTTTTGCCGCTTTTTTAACAACTTCTGCAGTTCCTTTGTTCGCTGCACGCTCTTTACGAGCTGCTACGCGAGCTTGTGCTTTTTCTGCACGAACTGCTGCCACGTCTACTACTTTTGCAGATTCATCTGATTTCGCAGTTTTACCGTCAAAAGAGATCGCCTTAACAAAAAGCTCTGTGAACTCTTGCTTATGAGTTGCGAACTTTCTGTAACCTTGACGACGCTTCTTTTTGAAGACGATTTGTTTTCTTGTTTTAGCTTGTTTTGTAACTACAACAGTTACTTTCGCGCCTTTTACAAGAGGTTGACCAACAGCAGTGGACTCACCACCAACCATCAAAACTTCGTTGATTTCAAACTCTGCGCCAAGTGCTTGCTCAAGCTTATCTACTTGAAGAACGTCACCAGCTTGAACTTTATATTGCTTACCGCCTGTACGAATAATCGCGTACATGAAATACCTCCAGCTACCCGAATTAAGCCAATGGTAAATGCCACCTCGCACTAGGTTTTGTCAACCTAATACATGCTATTTTTTTCAGCTTTAAAAGGGAGAAAAAGAGGATAGCTTTGGCCCCTCACAAATGCAAATCTTTGTTACAGTTTTTTAGAGGGGTCTAGTGTTAATAGAAAACCCATTATTTTCAATATCTTAGGTTTATTTTGGGCCGCCAAAGTTCACGCTTAATCGCGTCGCTTAGGGGCGCTTTAGGACTATTCACCAAAGCTTTTATCAGTTCCATGTGATCTTTATAGGCCTCTCCATGCCCACGGTGTGCGTTCTGGCGGCAATAACGCGCAGCTCATCTTTTCTCTGTGCAAAGCTTCAAAGAACAAATCAGCCTTGTCATTACTATTGGGAAGACTTTTTTACTTTTCGGAAAATCGCCAGCAACCTTGGCGAAGAGGCGATATGAGCGTTCATGTTCGGTCCAATAAATTAATCTCGCACAGATTTCCGCACCTACTTCGTGCGCCTTAAGAACGGCTTTTTCAATCAAGTACAACAAAGTTATTTTTGCTTAAGCAAGACAAAACACCTCTGCTTGGGCTTTGTTATCAACACACGTAAGCTTCACTCCGGCTGATTCAGCGTCTCTTCCTTTTTCTAAAAGGTTTCGTTAAACGTGATCCATCTTTCTTTAATCCGCACCACTAAAAGTGGCCTGTCATTCTCGAAATCGCCAGCAGCGCGAAAAGGCGGGCCTTCAACAGCCCCGAACAGGTACTGCTGCGCGTGATGCAATTACTGAAAAGACCTCATAGTTTTATTAAAACAGATGAGGAGTGCTCGATGAAGAAAGTAGGAGAGTTTTTAAAAAAATCTCGCGAGGCAAGAAATCTCTCTCAAGGAGATGTTTCTACTCACCTCGGCTACAACACTCCTCAGTTTATCTCAAACTGGGAACGCGGTCTGTCTCTTCCGCCAGTGACCACATTAAAGAGCCTCGCCAAGCTTTATAGAATAAATGCAGACGAACTTTTTCAAATGATCCTGGAAGAACACCTGGAACAAACGGCAGAGTCTCTTCGTCAAAAATTCGAAGAAGAGAATCTAAAATCCTCTAAACAAAGAAAATCTCGTACTGCTCTAAGTGGTAGTTAGGTTCGATTTTAAAGGCTACAGAGCGTCCTAATTTCTTTTCAATACTCTCTAGACTTTCACCCTCAACTTCGTAGATCCAGTCAACCACCCCACTGTGGCAGTGAACAACCACGTTGGTCTTTTTATTGATCAACATGTCGGCGTCACGTTCGAGCTCTCTGAAAATTTCATTGGCTACGGTAGATTTGCGTTTGATATAGCCTTTGCCATCACAGTATGAACAAGGTTCACACAGGGTTTTAATAAGGCTGGGACGAATACGTTTACGCGTCATTTCGACAAGGCCCAACTGAGACATGGAAACAATGTTGGTGCGGGCGCGATCACGGCCCAATTCTTCGGCCAACGCTTCCAAAACTTTTTCTCGATGGGATTCTTTTTCCATATCAATGAAGTCGATAATGATAATTCCGCCACAGTTGCGAATCCGCAGTTGGTGCGCAATTTCACGAACGGCCTCTAGATTGGTTTTCAGAATCGTATCTTCAAGATCTTTCTTACCCACGAATTTCCCGGTGTTCACGTCAATGACCACCAAGGCCTCGGCTTCATCGATGACGATATATCCACCGGACTTCAGCCAAATCTTTCTTTCCATGGAGCGGGAAATTTCAATATCAATGTCGTAAAGATCAAAAAGGGGTTTCTGCTCTTCATAAAGCACGATGTTTTGTTTGTACTTCGGCATGAATTGCGAAACAAACTTCACAACTTTTTTGTGAATCTCGATACTATCAACCCACACGCTTGCCACATCTTCGGACATCAGATCGCGAAGGGCGCGCAGTTCGACGTCAAGTTCTGTGTGAACCATGCCCGGAGTCTTTTTCTTTTCGTAGTTTTTGAAGATGTCTTTACTTAAACGATCCAGGTACTCGATGTCAGCCTTCAACATCTCTTCAGAGGCACCTTCACCGGCGGTACGCACAATCACACCCCCGGAAGGATTGATTTTTTGCACCAGCTTGCGCAGACGCTCACGCTCTGTTTCATCTTCAATTCTGCGGGAAATTCCCAGGTGACGAACCGTCGGTAAAAACACCACGAAACGACCGGGCAAAGACAGATGCGTTGTCAAACGCGCCCCTTTTGTGCCCAAAGGATCTTTCGCAACTTGCACAAGAATCGATTGACCCTCTTTCAGCAAATCCTGAATCGGAGTTTTGTTTTGATGAGTGGGGAGCTTGTCGTCATCACCCTCCATTTCTAAGGGTTCCTCGCGATCCACATCCGAAAGGAAGTTGTCGTCCACGTCTTCGCGAATATCACCGACATACAGGAAAGCGGCTTTTTCCAGACCGATATCCACAAAAGCCGCCTGCATACCGGGAAGAACGCGCAGGACAGTGCCACGATGAATGGACCCGACCAAGGTCGGCGAAGTTTTACGTTCAATTTTCAAATCAGAAAGAATGCCGCCATCGACATAGGCCACACGAGTTTCTTGAGGTCTCACATTGATGAGAATTTCAGCTGACACTACAACCTCCTACCCTAGTTCATTAGTCCAGAAACAAGACTGAGAGCAAATAATATTTAACATTGAAACACATCTGACCGAAAAGATCATGGAAATAGAGCCTTTAACGGAGATTACGATGGCAACAATTGATGAGCTGTTCAAACTCATGGTGGAACAAGGAGCCTCCGACTTGCATATCACAAGCGGCGCGCCTCCCTATTTGCGTCTCCATGGAAACATGATTCCGTTGAACTATCGTGAATTGACGAATCAAGACGTGCAGGGATTGCTTTTTGAGATCCTTTCTGAAAAGCAAAAGAAGGCCTTTGTTGAAAAATGGGAGCTGGATTTCGCCTACACTCTTTCTGGCATCGGGCGTTTTCGTTGCAATATCTTTATGCAAAGAAAAGGTCTTGGCGCTGTTATGCGTATCATTCCCGAAAAAATTAAAACTGCGCAAGAATTGGGTTTGCCTCCTGCCGTTATGGATATGATCGACTGTGACCGCGGATTGATTTTGGTTACAGGACCTACCGGTTCCGGTAAATCGACGACACTGGCAGCAATGATCCACCAGATCAACGCAACTCGCGAAGCGCATATTATCACCGTCGAAGACCCGATCGAGTTCGTACATCCAAATCTGAAGTCTTTGGTGAATCAACGTGAAGTCGGAAGCCATACCAAGAGCTTCGCGAATGCCCTTAAGGCGGCCCTGCGTGAAGATCCGGACATCCTGCTTGTCGGTGAGTTGCGTGACTTAGAGACCATCTCTTTGGCTTTGACTGCCGCAGAAACGGGTCACATTGTGTTTGGAACTCTGCACACGAATAGTGCCGCGAAAACTGTCGATCGTATCATTGACGTTTTCCCCGCGGGTCAACAACAACAAATTCGCACAATGCTTGCGGAAAGTTTGCGCGGAGTTGTCGCGCAAACGCTTTTCTCGCGCGCCGATGGACAAGGTCGCGTGGCAGCTTACGAAATCATGCGCAATACCAAGGCCATTTCGAACTTGATTCGTGAAGGTAAGGTCCACCAGATTCCTTCCGCCATGCAAACAGGCTCAAGTCAGGGTATGGTGCTTTTCGAAAAATATATCGAAGATTTGGTTCGCAAAGGGAAAGTGTCTGCGGCCGACGCAAAAACTTTCCTGGGACAAGCCGGCGGTGGCGACACCACCATTCAGGGCACGATGGCAGGCACAGCCTCCCCGCGCACCAAAGTGGGTTAATTAGAAGTCATACGAAAATTGAACTAAAGCGGGAGCCTTGGCTGTATAAGCCAGGGCTCTTCTGCTTTTCAGTTCTTGATCAAACACATTGGAGTAATCGTAAGCCTTCGCTGCTGGGCGCGAAGAGTCATAAATGACATAACCCAATCCTGCCGCAAAACCGATAAGCGCACCGGTTGTAATGTTGTCGGTATGCTCTTCAGGCTCGCCATAAAAGGACAGCGTGCTCAAACCCAGGATCGCCCCGCCCAGACTGGAAAATAAAACGGTGGCGATATTTCTTTTTACCGTTCTGTCTGCTTGCGCAAAAGAGGCGGATGACGTGACCAAAATCATCATTGTCACTAAAACTGAGGTCCACTTCTGTCGTGTCATGATTGCCTCCCGCAACGAACTAAGATAACTTTTCTTATTTAAACACTCTTGAGGTGCCCGGTGCAACTAAGTCGTTATATTGACCATACTCTTTTGAAACCCGAAGCGCAGATGGCGCAAATTGAAAAGCTTTGTGCGGAGGCGAAAGAACATGGCTTCTTCAGCGTCTGCGTAAATACGTCCTATGTTTCAACATGCGCAGAACTTCTTAAGGATTCTTCAGTAAAAGTATGCTGCGTGGTGGGCTTCCCTTTGGGAGCTATGGATACAGAATCCAAAGCTTTCGAGACCTCTACCGCAATTAAGAACGGAGCTGGTGAAATTGACATGGTCATTCAGGTCGGTGCGCTGAAAGACCGTCGCTTGGATTATGTTCGGGACGATATCAAAGCCGTTGTCAAAGCTGCTCAAGGTCGCACGGTTAAAGTTATTATTGAAACCTCGCTTCTTAACCACGACGACAAAGTGTTAGCTTGTAAAGCGGCGATGGAGGCCGGTGCTCACTTCGTAAAAACATCCACAGGCTTTGGTGGCGGCGGCGCCACTGTAGACGATGTGAAGTTGATGAAGTCTGTTGTCGGCAATGCTCTGGAAGTCAAAGCTTCCGGAGGAATCAAAGACTTGGCGCAAGCCCAAGCCATGATCGACGCCGGTGCGACTCGCTTGGGAACAAGCTCTGGCGTGACCATTGTTCAGGGCGGCACTGTTCAGGGAGGTTACTAATGGCTTTCCTTCCCGCAGAAATTATTAAAGCTAAACGCAACGGCCGCGAACTGAGCTTTGAAGAAATCAATGAATTCATTCTTGGCTATGCGCGAGGTCAGATTCCTGATTATCAGATGTCGGCTCTTTTAATGGCGACTTTCTTCAAAGGAATGACGACAGAAGAAACTCTGTCCCTGACAAAAGCGATGCTTCACTCTGGAGAGGTTGTTGATTTTTCCTCTGTCCCTGGTTTCAAGGTCGATAAACACTCTACCGGTGGCGTGGGCGATAAAACCAGCTTGATCTTGGGTCCCATTGTCGCTGCCGCCGGAGTTCCCGTACCAATGATTTCAGGCAGAGGCCTTGGGCACACAGGCGGAACTTTGGATAAACTAGAATCCATTCCCGGCTTCAATACCCAAAAATCCTTGCCTGAATTTGTCGAACTTGTTCGCAAGCACGCAATCTGCTTTATCGGACAGACGAAAGAAATTTGTCCTGCGGATAAAAAAATCTATGCTCTTCGCGACGTCACTGCGACAGTCGAAAGCCTGCCGCTTATTTGTGCTTCGATCATGTCGAAAAAATTAGCAGAAGGCATTGACGGCCTTGTCCTGGATGTGAAGTACGGATCTGGTGCCTTCATGAAAACACCCGCTTTGGCGGAAGAACTCGCTTTGAATCTGATGGCGATTGCCAAAGGCTATGGCAAAAAAGTGACCTCACTTCTAACCAACATGGATCAGCCTTTGGGTCGCTTTGCAGGAAACTCTTTGGAAGTCGAAGAGTGCGTCGCGATCATGAAGAACGAAAAATTCGTGGGGCCTGGGGGCTATGATCTTTACGAAGATACCCGAGAACTAAGTCTTCAGCTTTCCGCGCACATGCTTCTCCTTGCTGGCGTGGGTCGCACGGTTGAAGAATCTTACAAAATTGCCACCGACATCCTGACTTCAGGAAAGGCAATGGCCAAGTTTGAAGAGCTCTGCGTAATTCATGGTGGAAACTTGAAAGCTCTGCCCAAACCCAAATTCACCATTGTCATCACGGCAGAAAAGGCTGGCTATGTGCACGGCTTTCACACTGAGAGCATTGGTATTGCCGGCATTATCATCAAAGCCGGTCGCGCACAAACAACAGACATCATTGCACCTACAGCCGGGATAGAGTTCCACGTAAAAGTAGGCGATGAAGTAAAGATGGATGATGCCGTCTTCACGTTGCATGGCGATGACAAAGATCTACTGCAATCAGCGGTTCCCTTGCTCAAATCCGCCATCAATATTTCCTTGCCAAAAATTACAAAGCCTAGTTTGATACTGAAGACTTTGAGTTAATACTCAAGGACGCGGAGGAGTAAATTTTGGTCTTAACTAAACTTCAAGAAACCATTGCCTATATACGTACTAAAACTTCGGCTAAACCGAAGATCGGTGTTGTTTTAGGTTCCGGCCTTGGAGCTTTCGTGAAAGATGTGGAAGTCGAAATCACGATTCCTTACAAAGACATTCCTCATTTCTCTCCGCCAACAGTAGAAGGTCATTCTGGAAATTTAATTTTCGGGAAGGTCAGCGGACAGCAAATCGTTATTCTTCAGGGCCGCAATCACTATTACGAGGGACACAGCATGGAAAGTGTTGTCTTCCCCACTCGTACCTTGGCCCTCCTGGGAATCGAAGCTTTGATCCTGACAAACTCTGCGGGTGGCTTCGGCGAAAACATGCAGGCCGGTGACTTCATGATTATCGAAGATCACATTAATTTGATGGGAACAAACCCACTCATGGGTCCGAACATCAAAGAACTTGGCCCGCGCTTTCCTGACATGACAGAAGCTTATGATAAACGCTTGATCTCTATCATGGAGCAAGTTCTGTTAAAACAAGGGACTCGCTTTCACAAAGGCGTGTATTGCGGCGTCAGCGGACCGACCTATGAAACTCCGTCTGAAGTTCGTTATTTAAAACTTATTGGCGGCAAAGCTGTCGGCATGAGCACTGTTCCTGAAACCATTGCGGCAAACCATTTGGGTCTTCGCGTGGCGGCTTTAAGCTGCATCACGAACTTGGCGGCAGGAATTTCTTCGCAAAAACTTTCGCACGATGAAGTGACTGAAACGGCTCAACGCGTGGAAATTCAGTTTTTATCTTTCCTAAAAGAATTTATCGGGCAGATCTAAATCAGGTCTAAACTCCCATTAAATATGAGGCTTCTTAACGTCATTTCTTAATGACGGTGAAGCCTGTAATTTTCCTACACTAGGCTTACCTTCAGATCCGTAGGTCCAGGTCCAGTTTAAGCCATTCTAGCCTCAAATTAAGACATATAATGACCGAAGAGCTAACCGATTGGGTCAACCGAACGCGTCCCACTATTAGGGACCAGGATGGCCCGCACAGGGAGTGAACATGGATGTTCAAAAAATTCTCTCGGCGGTTGCCTGCATCTTTGTATTAGCATCTTGTGGCAACAAATCGCCTAGCACCGTATTTCCGGAAAATGGAGCGATGGACTCGAGCGCATGCACGGGCCAAGCAATCCAGAATAAATTCATCGTCCAATGGGAAGATGGAAAATTTACGGTGGAGCAGGCGGCAAACGCTGACGAATTTACGAAAAATTTTATCGAACCACAGCTAGAAAAGATCCGCTATGTGGAGTTCGATCGTCAAATTCAAACCAGCAGAACTGCTGAAATTCAAGCCAATGCCTACACGGATAGTTGGGGGCAAACCAAAATTGGTGCGCCCGCATTGTGGTCGCAAGGGATTCAAGGACAAGATGTTAAGATTGCCGTTGTCGATGCCTTTGTGGATACAACTCATCCGCAAATCAAACCGCGCATTGCTGTGAATACCGGAGAAATTCCCAACAACGGCAAAGACGATGATGGCAATGGTATTGTCGATGACTACTATGGTGCTTCTTTTGTCTCGATTCCCAATAGCAATCCTACTCCCAGCTCGCATGGCACTCATGTGGCCGGTATTATTGCTGCAGACGAACGCTATGGTTCCGTCCAAGGCGTGGCCCCACGAGCGCAACTGATTCCCGCACAATTTATTGCCAATGATGGCGGTGGTTCTTTAGGGGATGCTGTTCTGGCATTGCAGTACTCAGCTTCTCGCGGAGCCAAGATCATCAATGCCAGCTGGGGAGGCGCACCGTGCGTGGCTTCTCTGCGGAATGCTTTTGTAGAATTGCAGGGAAAAGGAATTCTGGTGATCGTCGCAGCAGGTAATGATGGCCGCGATGTCGATGTTTACCCTGAGTTCCCAGCTTCTTTCGGCTTAGGAAATCAAATCACTGTGGCTGCTTCCTCGGTTTCTGACTTTATGACTTCTTGGTCTAACAGCGGATTCAACCTTGTGCATGTGGCCGCGCCGGGAGAAAGAATTTTAAGTACTGTTCCCGGCAACTCGACCGCCTATATGGATGGAACTAGTATGGCGGCTCCTATGGTTTCTGGCGCTGCGGCCTTGTTGTGGAGTGCTCGCCCCACGGCTTCCGCGGCCCAAATAAAAGACGCCATTTTGCAGTCTGTCGACGTGGTTCCGGGGCATGAATTTAAAGTAAAAACTCAAGGACGCGTTAACGTGCAAAAGGCCTTCGAAGTTCTGAAGCAGTTAGTCCCATAAATTCAACAACATAGGTCAAATCACGCAGGGCATAAATAGTGCGCTCTGCGTCTCTAATTTTAAGGTGATTCCTAACATCCCCATGATAAATTGGTCCCTTGTTTTTTAAGGGGTCATCCCTTCATAAAAAGGAATCATATGAGCACAGAAATTTCATCTGGCATTCAAGCTCGTCTTAACGATCTTGAAAAACGTAATGAAGCTGCAATGGCCGGTGGGGGCGCTGCACGTATTGCGAAACACAAACAAGGTGGACGTCTTACTGCCCGCGAAAGAATCGATGTTCTTGTCGACCCAGGCAGCTTTGTTGAAATGGATCGCTTTGTCACTCACCGTTGTACCAACTTCGGCATGGATAAAACTGTTGTTCCAGGCGACGGTGTTATCACGGGTTACGGTCGTATCAACGGAAAATTAGTTTATGTCTCTTCTCAAGATTTCACCGTCATCGGTGGATCTATGTCACGCACTCAAGCCAATAAAATCTGCAAAGTGATGGATTTGGCGATGAAGAACGGCGCTCCTTTCATTTCTATCAATGACTCCGGTGGCGCTCGTATCCAAGAGGGTATCGAATCCTTGGGTGGTTACGCAGACATCTTCACTCGCAACACGATGGCTTCTGGCTTGATCCCACAAATCACGGCGATCATGGGCCCCTGCGCTGGTGGAGCGGTTTACTCCCCGTCGATCACAGACTTTGTGTTCATGGTGAAAAACACCAGTTATATGTTTGTCACTGGTCCCGATGTTATCAAAACGGTGACTCACGAAGAAGTGACCAAAGAGGACCTGGGTGGAGCAACGACTCATTCGGCGAAATCTGGTGTGGCGCACTTTGCGGCTGAAGATGATAAGCACTGCTTGTTGTTGATCCGCGAATTGATGAACTTCCTGCCTTCAAACAACTTGGATGATGCTCCGGTTCTTCCGACCAATGATCGTCCAGACCGCGTGACTGAATCATTGAACACCTTGATTCCAGAAAATCCAAAAAAACCTTATGACATGTTAAGTGTTCTCACAGAGTGCGTGGATGAAGGTTACTTCCTGGAAGTTCACAAGCACTTCGCACAAAATGTGATCGTGGGCTTTGCTCGATTCAACGGTCGCCCTGTCGGCATCGTGGCAAATCAGCCAAATGTACTTGCCGGCTGCCTGAACATTGAAGCGTCTCGTAAAGCGGCTCGCTTTATTCGCTTCTGTGACGCTTTCAACATTCCTATCGTTTCCTTTGTCGACGTTCCCGGCTTCTTGCCAGGTAAAGACCAGGAATGGAATGGGATCATCACTCACGGCGCAAAACTTCTTTATGCTTACGCGGAAGCAACTGTGCCGAAGATCACCATCATCACCCGTAAAGCTTACGGCGGTGCTTACATCGTGATGGGCTCAAAACTTCTTCGTTCTGATGTGAACCTTGCTTACCCGTCCGCCGAAATTGCGGTGATGGGTGCGGAAGGTGCTGTAAGCATCATCAGTCGTGAAGAAATCTCGAAGGCAAAAGATCCGGTCGCGGAAAAGGCTCGCTTAACAGCAGAGTATGAGGCGAAGTTCAGCAATCCATACGTTTCTGCCGAGCTTGGATACACAGATGAAGTGATCGAGCCTGCTATGACTCGTAAGCGCATCATTGATTCACTAGAGATGTTGAAACATAAACGCGACATCATGCCGGCTAAGAAGCACGGAAATATTCCTCTTTAATCAGAGGGTGAGGAAGCTTTACTATGGCATTATTTAAAAAAATCCTGATTGCGAACCGTGGAGAAATCGCCATCCGTATCACTCGCGCCTGCCGCGAGTTGGGTATCGGCTCTGTCGCGGTATTCTCTGATGCGGATCGCGACAGTCTTCACGTTTTCTTGGCGGACGAGGCTTATCATATTGGGCCTTCTCCTTCGAAAGAAAGCTATTTGAACTACAAAAAAATCATCGAAGTGGCGAAGCAAGCTGGCGTGGATGCAATTCACCCCGGCTACGGTTTTCTTTCTGAAAACACGGTCTTTGCGAAAGCTTTGGAAGAGGCCGGCATCACATTTATCGGCCCCACGGTTTCAAATATTGAATCCATGGGTGATAAACTTTCTGCAAAAGCCTTGATGAAAAAAGCTGGTGTTCCGACCGTTCCCGGCAGCGATGGCGGGGTTGAAACTGTTGAACAAGCTCAGGCCATTGCCGAAAAGATCGGCTTGCCAGTCATCATCAAAGCTTCGGCCGGTGGTGGTGGTAAAGGGATGCGTGTTGTTCGCAAGATGGACGAGCTGGAAAGTGCCTTCCGTGCCTGCCGCTCTGAAGGTCAGAACTACTTTGCTGACCCGACTGTTTATATCGAAAAGTTCATCAACGACCCCAAACACATTGAAATTCAAGTGTTCGGCGACAAACACGGAAACCATGTTCACTTGTTTGAACGTGAGTGCTCGGTTCAGCGTCGTCACCAAAAGATCATTGAGGAATGTCCGTCGCCATCTGTGCCCAATGATGTACGTCTGCGCATGGGTGAGGCCGCTGTTCGCGCTGCCAAACAAATCAACTACGTGGGTGCCGGGACGATTGAGTTTATCTTCGATAACACAACCAAAGAATTCTACTTCATGGAGATGAATACACGTCTTCAGGTGGAACATCCCATCACCGAAATCGTGACGGGTTTTGATTTGGTGAAAGAACAAATCAATGTGGCGGCTGGAAAGCCCCTTTCTTTCAAGCAAGAAGACATTAAACAAAAAGGTCACGCCATCGAAGCTCGTATCTGCGCTGAGGATCCCATTACCTATAAACCACACCCTGGTGTGATTCGCGCCTGTCGCCATCCCCAAGGTCCGTTCATGCGTGTGGACTCTTATGCGTACCCTGGCTACGAAGTGCCTATCTACTATGATCCGATGATTGCGAAAGTGATCACTTGGGGTGATAAGCGCGACGAAGCCATTGATAGAATGCAACGGGCGTTGTCTGAGTTCGTTCTAACGGGAATTAAAACCAACATCGTTCTTCACAAAACAATCTTGGATCATCCAAAATTCCGCGATGGATCTTACACGACCCAGTTTATTGAAAAGAACTTTGAAGTGATCGAACCACAGCTCTTTAAGGAAGTTGAAGACCCTGTGTTTTTGATCGCGGCGGCTATCACCGCTTACAATGACCGTAAATCCAAGGACGTTCGTCAGCTTAATCTGACTTCGAACTGGAAGCGCGTCGGTCGTAAACTTCAATTAAGGACGTAACATGTATTTCGAAGCAGAACTAAAAGGCAAAAAATATAAAGTCGACGTGACTGAGCAGCGCACGACCTGGAAGGTTTCTTTACAGGAAGAGGGCAAAAGCTGGACTCACTACGACATTTCTAAACGTGACTTTAAAGAGGCCGAGCAATACATCAGCTTCCTTTTTGAAGGGAAGTCTTACTTGATTGACGTAATCGGGCAAGACACTGAATACACTGTATTTACTCGCAACTCGTTTCGCACAATCAAAGTATTCAATGATGAAATGCTCTTGCATGAATCTTTGAAAAAAGGCGGCAATTTCGGCGCTGATCAAGAGCTGAAGTCCGGCATGCCAGGCAAGATCATCGAAATCTTTGCAAAAGAAGGCGACATCGTAAAAGCCAATAAACCGCTTCTTATTATGGAAGCGATGAAAATGGAAAACGAAATGCGCGCCACTCGCGATGTGAAGATCAAAGAGATCAAAGTCAAACAAGGTGACTCGGTGGAATCCGGGGCTGTCTTGATTAAATTTGAAGAGCCGTAGGGCTATTAAAAAAGGGGCTGATGAAGCCCCTTTTTATTTTAGAATTTGGTAGTATTTCTGAGCAGAGAATTAGGTCTGTTAACTTCGACTGGTGAATCTGAGTTTTGGTTCTGACCATTACCCAACATTCCCTTTGTGCCGAAGCCCCAGCAGAATGCCTTACCCTCTCCAATAGCACATTGACCATTTTGTTCTGAGTCGATGCTGGTGACGTTCTCTACTCCCGACATAATCGTCGGAGTTTTCAAGCTTGAAGGAATTCCTGCAGCCGGCACTGCTACAAAGCCCCAATAGTATACTAGTCCACCCTTAATGGCCGCGATAGAGCTTTTTGCAAGCTCAACATCAGTAACCAAGGACGATAAGCCAACTGCCGTAATTGGTGAAGCAGAGGATCCACCGATATAATTGGGGTCCCCTAATTGACCATAAGTGTTGGCACCAACGCATCGAACAGCGCCATTTTCCAACACACATGTATTCTCATGCCCCGCCACTATCTTAGAAACCGAACCATTTGTGAATTGATTCGCCAAAACCGGCGTTAGACTTTCCGTGGTAAGGCCATTGCCTAATTTGTATAAGGAATTGTTGCCCCAACAGTACGGAGAACCTGTTTCTGTGACTGCGCACGTGTGCAAATACCCCACCGAAACCTGTTTCGGCTTGCTTACAGATACTAGCGCAGGGGCACTCCTGGCGGCCTTGTCACCCAGCCCCAACTGTCCCCCAGCGTTCCAGCCCCAGCAGAAAAGCATTTTTTCAGGTGGGTTTAAGAACGTGTTGTTCGTTATCGCGCAAGCAGTTGAGTCCCCTACGGCAACACTTAATACATTGTTCAAATTTACCTTAGTTGGAATTGGATACTCTCCACCCGCCATTCCTTGACCGATCTGTCCTTGATAGTTACTACCCCAACAGTAGAGTTCTGATTGTTTAACTGCACATGTTGAATTTTGACCTACGCTAACTGACTGTACGTTAGTCGTCATACCTTTCACTGGAGTTGGAACATTTCTATCGTCTTTGTCGCCAACGCCTAACTGACCGTTTAAATTGTTTCCCCAGCAATATAGGGCACCGCCTCGGGTCGCACACGCAGACTGATTGTTCATTGATATGCTATCCCAAACCAAAGGCGTAGCTCCATTATCTTTGAGGCTTACTCTAACAGGCATGTATTGACCTGATGCGATTCCCCCTCCAGAAACAGTATGTGTTATCGAGTGAACTGCGTCGCCGTCGGCCAGGAAATCTTCAAGAGTGCGAATACTAACCTTTTGTGGAATATTCCAATTAGAAGTTGTGAAAGTTAATGTGGCTGTATTCGCCCAAGGTGGGCCGTCGGTATTCGACAGCGTGACATCAGCAGTAGGGGAAGCCGCTACTACGGTAACACTAGAACTGGGCTGCGCAACCAATGAAACATTATAGAAACTTCTGCTTCCTTCATAAATTTCGATATAATCTTTACTTAGAATAATACTAGGCGCTTCAACTTTGATCGTGATTAAAGTGTCCCCAATAAATATTTTTAGATTATCCAGAACATCTGAAAAGGCCGCAATTATTAAATCCAAATCATCTATTTCGCTTTGATAATAGGCTATTAAGTTAGGATCAGTCGCCTTGTTCCTTTCTTGAATCATTTCAGATTTGTACAAAAAACCCGCGGAGATGGCATCATTCAACGACTTACCATCTCGTTTATTTCGAACAGTCAAACTCGCTGTTACTTCATGGCTCCCTAAAGAAAGATTCGCAGAAGAAATTGAAATATTAAAAGACGATGGGTTCGTCGGTGTTGCAATTAATGGATTTGCGTTTATCTTTGCAGTAAGGAATAAATCAATTTCTTTAATGTCGTATCCAAGAGCTGCAGCATCCACGCTTGCCGCGATATTCGCGTTTTGACCGAGCGAGTATGTGTAGTTCAAATGGTCAGGAATTAAAGACAATCCAGAAACAAGTTTCTTTTCGAGTAATGCAGCGGCAACGGTAACTGTAACGTCCTTCGATTCAACCAGCGTTCTGTGTGAACTTAGCTGAGAAAGTAAATCCTGCCTTAATTGACTGTTGTTGTCGATCGCCTGCTGAAGGTTAGCTTTCTTCGCGGGAATAGTTTCCTTCGACAGCAAATTATTTAACTTGATTGATTCCTGTTCTAGACTCGCAACACTAGTCAAAATGTTTTTAGCTAACTGCTTGTTTTGCAAATATGCGTCGACATGAAATACCATCTGACCAGGCGACACGAGTGGAGGTGTTACCGCCGCCGACTCGAAATCAGAAAACTTGACCAGCTTAATTGGCGCAGCTCCCCAAGTTCCCGTCACGAATACTTCGGAGTCTGGATCGGTGGGGCTTGTTTTCACGGAAGCCATTAAGACAACTTTCTCTCCGACAGTATAGCTAGCTTTATTGGTGCGCAACTCTATGAATTGCGGTGTCGCTGCAAACACCTTTGAAAAGAATAAAAAAGTAATTACAAAAAATGATTTCACTTAGCGCTCCCGGATGATGAGGTTTGCTTTCTATGTAGTAATGTCTGAGGTATAATGTTGGCTTTCAGAATATATTTAAGCGGTGTGGTGTAACCCTCGATATCTATCGAAACTTCATCTTGAATTATACCAAGTGTAGACGTCGGATTCAGATCTACAGAAATACTCATAGTAGGTTGAATATAGTCAGTCGACCCCAGCATTAACGGAGCGAAGGGCAAATGAAACCAGTCGAATTTTCCGCTTAACCCTTCAGCTATCCCAGTTACCTTAAATAAGCTGTAGGCTGGAAGGTTCTGAAAAAAGTCGTTTAGAATGTTTGGATGAAGGGTGGGGACATAGCGATTCGCCTCAACATCTCCGAAATTTAGTTCATAAATAATGCTGGCTGGAGCCGGAAGTTTCGCTGCTTTAACAATGAAGACTTTTGGTGCTTCGCCAGGAATCGCATCCCACTCAAATATACCTTGGGCAGTATCAGCGCCATTGAAGTTGCCGGGCATAACATTAATTGAAATTTGACTGACGCAACCGGCGCAGATACTCAGCCCGCCCGGGGGTAAAGATGCTGAAAAAATTCCCGTTGCTCCTCCCATATGAGTTATCAATGGAGGATTCGTGATTGTATAGCTCGTATTAGATCGGTTTCTTATTTCAAACACCGTTGTGCTTACCGAGTCATGAGTACCATAGAGTCCAACTGGAGAGACTGCGGCAATCTCATCAATATTCTGCTCGCCAGACCACTGTAGCGAGTTGAATTTTCCGAAAAAAGAAAGGCTTGATGGCGAAGCAGGAGTGATTGACACCTGGATGATCTTTCTAGAATTTGATACGCCTTTTAGAATTACCGGAATATCAATTTTCAATTCGCCATTCCCAGAATAGATTACTGAAAATTGAAAGTTGAGACAGGATCTGGCAATTAAAGTGCCCGCCTTAGCTCCCATTAATAACGAATATCCACTACCCATAATTTGGTATGAGGCCTCGGAATTCAAATTGTTACAAACCCGGAACATACCAACATAAAATGATCCATCCACAGCTGTTCCCGCGATACTTTGAGGTATCACAGTAACGGCTTCTAATTCCCCTACGGTAATTACAGTCAATGATGGAACGCTCTCTAAGGCGCCATTGGAAACAACAAGAGCAAGAACATAGCTGCCAGCAGTGTGGGCCAGAAAAGACGGATTAATAACAGTGGGATCACTTAAGATTCCGTCGAGCACTGTCGCACCTTCGGGTTTTGAGACAACTGACCAAGAATAAGTCAGGGACTGTCCACCGTCATCATATGATCTAGAGCCATCTAATGAAGTGGAAACCCCTGACTGAGTATGCTGCGGGAAGCCGGCAAAAGCGACTGGATGGCTGTTGCTGGGACCAGATATATTTCCGTCTAACGCAAAAAATGCATTTTTTAGCTCAGTCGTAGCCTCAAGCCCATCGATCATCCGGGTAACCGCTATATCATGCATTCCTACGGACATGGGCGGTACATTAAATGTGATATCACTGTTTGAAATAGAGAGTTGAGAAGAGTTTAATGTCACGCCACCAATCTTTAATGACTGAACATTCGAAAGATTTTCACCCACTGCCTTAACCTGATACCCACCAGATATCGAACCATAGTTAGGCTCTAGACTATTTATGGTAGGATATATCGTTCCTGAGGCGGGGGTCACAGAGACAACCTCAGTCTTGGTAGCGACCGCCCTTTTTAGGGAATTCAAAGTATTTTCAAAGTCTATTTTTTGGGTATTCTTTTGATCCAACGTTGCTTCAAGTTGGGCTCTACGGATTGGGTCCAACTCTCTTAGAATCTCATTACTCAGCTGATCTATTTCACGATTTAATACCATTAACGCTTGATGCAACTGATTACTCACATTCGCATCTTCAACGAATGCTTGGATTTCGATACTTTGTGGCCCCGTGGAATGAAATGTAATCGGTGAAGAAATCCAAAGCCGCTCGCTACGGCTGCTAACCTTCACATCTGCGCCATTAACTTTAAGTGCAACAACAGATCGAACAGTTTTATTTCCCTCAAACTCGGTAGATAGCTCAATAAATACTGTAACTTTGTCGCCCTGCTTGGGTTGTGAAGGTGAAAGACGAATGCTGCCGATTGAATACTGACTACTAATGTTTAATTTTTTAATTAATCGAGTGAACTCCAAACTACTTAAATTTTTGGAGTCTTTCGCAGTCGAAAATGCACAACTTGCCCACAGGAGTATGCCTGTGAATATCAGTCTAAACATCTTTTCCTCCCTGAAACTGATGCTCTTTCAGAATGTTTTCAGAAATAGTATTTAAAATGATTACCGCTTGCAAAGTAAATCTAGTTTATATAAACAAATAAAAAATTATGCATGGCACAAGTGGGTATCTTCTGGACTTGACGAATATATTGACTAGCCGGGATTTTTGCAAAAGAAGGCGATGCATGGTCCGTTGTCTCATATTATCGAAAGTTTGCGCGTCTCAGGTCCAAGATCGCAGCGAGGCGGAGTTTTGACAGTTGCGCCTTCCGCCACACGTTCGCTTACCACTTTCGTCGCAAGGAAGGAACGCTCTCTCAGCTTCAGGCTTTACTTGGACACCGAAGCATCGACATGACGGTTTTCATGTATGGCGGAATCGCGGATAAGAAAACAGAGAAGACGACACCTTATGATTTTTGATTTGCGGCTCAAAATTTTCAGGACAGATAATTCTTGATGCAGGCAGAAGCTCGTTCTGCTGCCGTTATGATCGCCTGGATTGATACGTCGGCATTTCCAGAGATCAGAGCATGATTTTCATCATTCGTGACTTCAAACGTCATCCTGTTCCAGTCCGCCAATTCCTCGACCTTAATATTGATGACTTCAACATAGTGAAGCAGATTGACGAGCTCCTTCTGTCTGCTTGAACATAGGAGACCAATTGACTCAACCTTGGCCGAAAGGTACGGAATTGCAACTTTGGGAACTGCTTTTGTTCCAAGTGGATTTCTTGGTCGAGCGGCCAGTGCTGTCAATTGTGCATCGTTAAGTTGAAGCATTTGATGTATTCCTGCAAGCAGTCGATCTCGGACGGGTTCTGCGGGGTATGCGTTCAATTCAACAGCGATCCATTCAAGAGCGGGTCTATCCATCTGTCCAAGATGGTTTCTGAGTGAATATATTGAAGCGGCCAGCCGGAATCGAACTTCTCGAAGCTCTTCTTTCAAAACATTTTCAAATCTTCTTCGCTCAACAATCGCCGTGAAGTACATCACCAGTGGTGTGCTCAAGACGCCCAGAAACCAACCAAGAATTACTTCATCAAACTTTAGGAACCAGTCATCCATCAAAATCTAACCTCGAAAAAATTCGTATCAAGTCGCATTTTCAGGCCGTGCCAACCCCTGTTTTAGCGTGTCAACGGATTGCGGCATCGCCACTCTGTACATCGTGCCTGCGTTGCCAATTTTATCGAATTTTTTGGCACGCTCATGGCACGGGTTCTGTGGAGGAACTGTAATTTTGGCACGCCTTCAACAAGAACTAGGCACCTTCAAGCCAGTTGATCGGCAGTTTTTTGAAAAACGACTTATGCTTCGATTCTATATTTTTAATTTGCTCAGGATATTTTTTTTTCAGCACACCTTGATATTCTTCAAGGCCCTCGGCATCTGCTCCATCCGTCGCAACTGCCGCCGAATAAACAAGGATAAGTTCCATCGCAAGCTTGTCACCCTTGTCTATTCTTGGCTTTAGTTTTTCGCTTGAAGCACTGCCAACACTGTACTCGCAAACATTTGGGTTTTTATGAAGGCAAAATTCGCTGTTTCCTTCAAAAAAACTAATCCACCGAGGAGAAACTGGCTTCCCGCTTTTCGTCGCTTTTTTCTTCAAATCAGAAATTACCTTTTCCAAGATTTTTGCTTCACCACTCCCAAGATATGTCAGGTAATTCTCTAAAATGGCTTTCTCGTCTTTATCGGGGATCATGGAAAGCTTGGGAGTAACCTCTGATTGAAATCGGGAAAATTGAGAGACCTCACCGTAAGAAGAGAGGGCGAATAAAATAATGACCGTTGTTCTGAACAAATGCTTCATATCTACCTCACATCCAGATCAATCCATGGCGTCATGGGCTGATTATAAATTCCTCGAAGAATTTCACCCAATGCATCCGCCGCTCCATTTTGACAGCTCACACCTACACATCCCTTTGTTCCGGGTGTTCCGCCGTCAGGATGGATTCTCAAGAGATTGCGATTGATGGGGCTTCTACTTTCTAAGTCTAAAGAATACCCATTGCTTCCATCGCAGGCAAATGATCCGGATCGACCATCCCTCATACCCCCGACGGAATACGAGCCTTTCGGCAGGGCTCCATTCCCCCATGGGCCTGAAACAGCAGGACCCTCAAAAAGTAGCTCACCAGCATCCCCATAAAAGGACAAGTTTCCACCCTGAAAAACAAAGTTCTTCCTCAAGCCATCGGGGTCCACCCAGTTCACCGGATCGTTGGCAACATACCCATACAAATTAGTATCCCCACCAGCAAACAAGATTGGGTCCTTGCTAGTCCACCGACCCACCTCCGGATCATAATCGCGTGCTCCAAAACGAACGAGCCCTGTATATCGGTCATAAAAACCGCCCGCAAACCCGTAGGGCTGGAAATCAGGAAGTGTATTTTTCACCATTTTTCCCCAT